>JBQCFB010000360.1:0-3158 GCA_051959715.1 Pseudolabrys sp. | reverse complement strand
AAGTCGCTCGCCGAGATCGAGAAGACGATCGGCGATTTCGGCCGCCGCGCCCGCGACGGCCAGCTCAAGATCGACGAGATGCAGGGCGGCACGTTCACGATCACCAATGGCGGCGTCTACGGCTCGCTGATGTCGACGCCGATCCTCAACGCGCCGCAGTCCGGCATCCTCGGCATGCACAAGATCCAGGAGCGGCCGATGGTCGTCGGCGGCAAGATCGAGGTGCGCCCGATGATGTATCTGGCGCTGTCCTACGATCACCGCATCGTCGACGGCCGCGAGGCGGTCACCTTTCTCGTCCGCGTCAAGGAATGCCTCGAGGATCCGGCGCGGCTGGTGCTGGATCTTTGCTTCAGTTGCTGGTCATGGCCGGGCGTGTCCCGGCCATCTCGCTTAGGTGAGCACCGTGCCTGCCTGATCGGGATGCCCGGGACAAGCCCGGGCATGACAGCGGAGAGCTTGGAGCTCAATTCATGTCCTACGATCTCATCGTCATCGGCACCGGCCCCGGCGGTTACGTCTGCGCCATCCGCGCCGCGCAGCTTGGTCTCAAGACCTGCGTCGTCGAGAAGCGCGCCACGCATGGCGGCACCTGCCTCAATGTCGGCTGCATCCCGTCCAAGGCCTTCCTGCACGCCTCCGAACTGTTCGAGGAGGCCGGCCACGCCTTCGCCAAGATGGGCATCGGCGTGCCGGCGCCGAAGCTCGACCTGAAACAGATGCTGGCGTTCAAGCAGGAGGCGGTCGACGGCAACGTCAAGGGCGTCGACTTCCTGTTCAAGAAGAACAAGATCGACAGCGTGCACGGCGCCGGTCGCATCGTCGCGCCGGGCAAGGTCGAGGTGACGGGGGCTGACGGCAAGAAGCAGACGCTGGAGACGAAGTCGATCGTCATCGCCACCGGCTCCGACGTCGCCAAGCTCCGCGGCATCGACATCGACGAGAAGCGCATCGTCTCCTCGACCGGCGCGCTGACGCTTCCGGAAGTGCCGAAGCATCTCCTGGTCATCGGCGCCGGCGTCATCGGCCTGGAACTCGGCTCGGTGTGGCGCCGCCTCGGCGCGAAAGTGACGGTGGTCGAATTCCTCGACGGCGTGCTGCCCGGCATGGACGGCGAGGTGCGCAAACAGGCGCAGCGCCTGTTCGAGAAGCAGGGCATGACGTTCAAATTGTCGTCCAAGGTCACCGGTGTCGACACGTCGGGCAAGACGCTCAAGGCTTCGGTCGAGCCGGCGAGAGGCGAGGGCAAGGCCGAGACGATCGAAGCCGACGTCGTGCTCGTCTCGACCGGCCGCGTGCCCTACACCGACGGCCTCGGCCTCAAGGAACTCGGCGTGAAGATGGACGAGCGCGGCCGCGTCGTCGTCGACCATTACTACGCGACCAGCGTGCCCGGCGTGTGGGCGCTCGGCGACGTCATCGCCGGGCCGATGCTCGCGCACAAGGCCGAGGACGAAGGCGTCGCGGTCGCCGAGATTCTCGTCGGCCAGGCGGGACACGTGAACTACGACGTCATCCCGGCGGTCGTCTACACGATGCCGGAGATCGCGTCGGTCGGCAAAACCGAAGAGGAACTGAAGGCCGCGGGCGTCGCCTACAATGCCGGCAAGTTTCCGTTCACGGCGAACGGCCGCGCCAAGGCCAACCAGCAGACCGACGGCTTCGTGAAAATTCTCGCCGACGCCAAGACCGACCGCGTGCTCGGCGTGCACATTGTCGGCTCCGATGCCGGCAACATGATCGCCGAAGCCTGCATCGCCATGGAGTTCGGCGCTTCGGCCGAGGACATTGCCCGCACCTGCCACGCGCATCCGACCTTGCCCGAGGCGGTCAAGGAAGCGGCGCTCGCCGTCGACAAGCGCGCCATCCATATGTGAGCCGATCCGCTCACCCCCGCGAAAGCGGGGGTCCAGCTGGGCAGCTCGGCGCTGGATGCCCGCTTTCGCGGGCATGAGCGGAAACACAGGGATGCGGCCCGGCTGTTGGAACAGCCATTCCAGGGCCTCTCTTGCTCCGCCGCCGGAGGGCCTATAATGACCCTCAAACGCAATCGTGAGGAGTTTTCCATGTCGCAGGCCGCCGAGAAGCGCGACGCCAAGCCGTCGATCCTCAAGGACAAGGATTTCCAGTGGGACGATCCGCTCGGCATCGAGCTGGAACTCACCGAGGACGAGCGCATGGTGCGCGACACCGCGCGCGGCTTCGCGCAGGACTATCTCGCGCCGCGCGTCATGAAGGCCTATCGCGAGGAAGCCTACGACCCGCAGATGCTGCCCGAGATGGGCAAGCTCGGCCTGCTTGGGCCCACCATTCCCGAGGAATATGGCGGCGCCGGCCTCGGCTACGTCGCCTACGGTCTGATCTCGCGCGAAATCGAGCGCGTCGATTCAGGCTATCGCTCGGCGATGTCGGTGCAGTCGTCGCTGGTCATGTATCCGATCTACGCCTACGGCACCGAGACGCAGCGCATGAAGTATCTGCCGAAGCTTGCCACCGGCGAGATGATCGGCTGCTTCGGCCTGACCGAGCCAGACCACGGTTCCGATCCTGGCTCGATGGTCACCCGCGCGGAAAAGGTCGCCGGCGGCTACAAGCTCAATGGCGCCAAGACCTGGATTTCCAATTCGCCGGTCGCCGACATCTGCGTCGTCTGGGCCAAGCTCGACGGCGTCATCCGCGGCTTCGTCGTCGAGCGCGGCATGAAGGGTTTCTCGACGCCGAAGATCGAAGGCAAGCTGTCACTGCGCGCCTCGATCACGGGCGAGGTTGTGCTCGCCGACTGCGTCGTGCCGGAAGAGAATTTGCTGCCGAACGCCAAGGGTCTCGCCGGTCCGTTCGGCTGCCTCAACAATGCGCGCTACGGCATCGCCTGGGGCGCGATGGGCGCGGCCGAATTCTGCTGGCACCGCGCGCGGCAATACGTGCTCGACCGCAAGCAGTTCGGCCGGCCGCTCGCCGCCAACCAGCTCGTTCAGAAGAAGCTCGCCGACATGCAGACCGAGATCGCGCTGGGTCTGGCCGGCGCGCTGCGCCTCGGCCGCATGATCGAGCAGGGCAAGGCCGCGCCGCCGTCGATCTCGCTGATGAAGCGCAACAACTGCGGCAAGGCGCTCGACATCGCCCGCGTCGCCCGCGACATGCACGGCGGCAACGGCATC
>JBQCFB010000359.1:0-21239 GCA_051959715.1 Pseudolabrys sp. | reverse complement strand
GTCGATGATGTCGGCGCGCGCAAGCTTGTCCTGTAGCTCGTCGATGCGGCCCTCGTTCAGCGACTGCTGCTCCTTGGCGGCGTGATACTCCGCGTTCTCCGACAGATCGCCATGCGAACGCGCTTCGGTGATCTGCTGAATGATGCGGGGCCGCTCGATCTGCTGACAGTGCTTGAGCTCGGTTTCGAGCACAGCATAGCCGGCCGCGGTCATTGGTAGTTTTTCCATCGTCTCATCTCCTCCTGGCGGCCACTTGATCGCGCTTCGCGCCGCCAAGTCCTTCCAGCTTTCAAGTTCGATCCACTCGCAATTCGACTCCGGCCACGGGTTCCCCGCCACCGGAGTCTGAAATACGAGGGGCCGGTCAAATACGTTCCAACCGCGGCCCGGTTCCCCCTCGCCGCGGTTCTAAGCCGAACCGGCCTCACGCACGCACGCCGCTCGTGCCGGAGCCTATGCGGAAAAACGGTCGTTCAGGTCCGGCCCTGATTGTAGGTCTGCAGCGCACGGACCTCGAGGTCGCCCCCGAGATAGGCTTTGATACCCTGCGCCGCCGCAACGGCACCCGAAAGAGTGGTGTAGTACGGCACTTTATGCAAGAGGGCGGCGTGCCGCAAAGACCGGCTGTCCGCCAGCGCCGTTGCCCCCTCGGTGGTGTTGAAAACGAGTTGCACGCCGCCGTTCTTGATCGCGTCGACGATGTGCGGGCGGCCCTCCAGCACTTTGTTGATCTTGGCCGCCGGCACGCCTTCCTCGGCGAGGTAGCGCTGGGTTCCCGACGTGGCGATGATCTTGAAGCCGAGCGAAGCGAGCAGCTTCACCGATGGCAGGATGCGGGTCTTGTCGTCGTCGCGCACCGACACGAACACGGTGCCTGAGCGCGGCAGGTTGGTGCCGCTGCCGAACTGGCTCTTGGCGAATGCGATCTCGAACGAGCGGTCGAGCCCCATGACCTCGCCGGTCGACTTCATCTCCGGGCCGAGCACGGTATCTACGCCCGGGAACCGTGCGAATGGGAAGACAGCTTCCTTGACCGCGCGGTGCTGGTAGGGTCGCTGCTTCAGGTCGAAGCTCTTCAGGCTCTCGCCGGCCATGATGCGCGAGGCGATCTTGGCGATCGGCAGGCCGATCACCTTGGCGACGAAGGGCACCGTGCGCGACGCGCGCGGGTTGACCTCGAGGACGTAAATGTCGCCGTCCTTGATCGCGTACTGCACGTTCATCAGGCCGCCAACATTGAGCGCCAGCGCGAGCTCGCGTGTCTGCCGCGACAGCTCGGCGATCATCTTGTCGTCGAGTGAATGCGGCGGCAGCGCGCAGGCGCTATCGCCCGAGTGAATGCCGGCCTCCTCGATGTGCTCCATGATGCCGGCGATGAACGTATCTTTGCCGTCGGCGAGGCAGTCAACGTCGACCTCCGTCGCGTCGGACAGATAGCGGTCGATCAGGAGCGGGCTGCGCTCGGAGATGACGAGGTCGCTCGGCCGGTTCAGGTCGCCGGTAAGCCGCGCGACGTAGCGGTCGAAATGCGCGCCGTCGCGCACGATCTCCATGGCGCGGCCGCCGAGCACGTTCGACGGCCGGATCACGACCGGATAGCCGATCTCGTCGGCGATCGCGCGCGCGGCGCCGAGCGAGGTGGCGATGCCATTCTGCGGCTGGCGCAGCTTGAGCTTGTCGAGCAGCTTCTTGAAGCGGTCGCGATCCTCCGCGAGGTCGATCGCGTCCGGGGAAGTGCCGAGGATCGGTACGTCGGCCTTCTCCAGCGCGCTCGCCAGCTTGAGCGGCGTCTGGCCACCGAACTGCACGATGACGCCGTGCAGCGTCCCGTTCGAGCGTTCGGTGTCGATGATCTCCAGCACGTCTTCCGGCGTCAGCGGCTCGAAATAGAGCCGGTCGGAGGTGTCGTAGTCAGTCGACACGGTTTCCGGATTGCAGTTGACCATCACCGTTTCGTAGCCGGCCTCCTTGAGCGCGAAGCAGGCATGGCAGCAGCAATAGTCGAACTCGATGCCTTGGCCGATGCGGTTCGGCCCGCCGCCGAGGATGATGACTTTCTTGCGCTCTGACGGTTTGGCCTCGTCGACCGGCTTGCCCGCAAACGGCGCCTCGTAGGTCGAATACATGTAGGCGGTCGGCGAGGCGAATTCGGCGGCGCATGTATCGATGCGCTTGAACACGGGGCGCACGCCGAGCGCGCGCCGCTTGTCCTTGACCGTATCGGTGGGGGTGCCGGTGAGCTTGCCGAGGCGCGTGTCGGAGAAGCCCATCGCCTTGAGATGGCGGAACGGCGCCGCGCTCGTCGGCAGGCCCTTTTCCTTGATCTCGGCTTCCGTCTCGACGATTCCGCGCAATTCGGCGAGGAACCACGGATCGATGCGGCAGGCATTGTGGATGAGCTCGTCGCTGGCGAGGCGCATGGCCTGCGCCACCTTCAGGAGCCGTTCGGGCGTCGGCGTGCCGAGCGCGGCGCGGATCGCGTTCTTGTTGTCCGGGTCGTCGATGCTCTTCGATGCATCGAAGCCCTCAATGGCGATCTCGTCGAGGCCGGTAAGGCCGGTCTCGAGTGAGCGCAACGCCTTCTGGAGCGACTCCTGGAAGGTACGGCCGATCGCCATCGCCTCACCGACGGATTTCATCGACGTGGTCAGGACCGGCGAGGCGCCCGGGAATTTCTCGAAAGCGAAGCGCGGGATCTTGGTGACGACGTAGTCGATGGTCGGCTCGAACGAGGCCGGAGTCGCGCCGCCGGTAATGTCGTTGGCGATCTCGTCGAGTGTGTAGCCGACGGCAAGCTTGGCCGCGACCTTGGCGATCGGGAAGCCGGTCGCCTTCGAGGCGAGCGCGGAGGAGCGCGACACGCGCGGGTTCATCTCGATGACGACGAGGCGTCCGTCCTCCGGATTGACGGCGAACTGCACGTTCGAACCACCGGTCTCTACCCCGATCTCGCGCAGCACCGCGATCGAGGCGTCGCGCATGATCTGGTATTCTTTGTCGGTCAGCGTCAGCGCCGGGGCGATGGTGATGGAATCGCCGGTGTGCACGCCCATCGGATCGACGTTCTCGATGGAGCAGATGATGATGCAGTTGTCGTTCTTGTCGCGAACGACCTCCATCTCGAACTCCTTCCAACCGAGCACTGACTCTTCGATCAGCACTTCGTTGGTCGGAGACGCGTCGATGCCGCCCTCGACGATGTCGATGAATTCGGCGCGGTTATAGGCGATGCCGCCGCCGGTGCCGCCGAGCGTGAAGGACGGACGGATGATCGCCGGAAGGCCGATGTCCTCGAGCGCCTCGAGCGCCTGCGCCAGCGTCTTGATGTGATGCGAACGCGGCGTCGGCAGGCCGATCTTGGTCATCGCCTCGCGGAACAGCTCGCGGTCCTCGGCCTTGTCGATGGCGTCGGCGGTGGCGCCGATCATGGTGACGCCGAACTTCTCCAGCGTGCCCATCTTGCGCAGCGACAGTGCGCAGTTGAGCGCTGTCTGCCCGCCCATGGTCGGCAGCAGCGCGTCGGGCCGTTCCTTCTCGATGATCTTGGCGACGATCTCCGGCGTGATCGGCTCGATATAGGTCGCGTCGGCCAGGTCCGGATCGGTCATGATCGTCGCTGGGTTGGAATTGACCAGGACGACCCGATAGCCCTCTTCCTTCAGTGCCTTGCACGCCTGCGTGCCCGAATAGTCGAACTCGCAGGCCTGGCCGATGACGATCGGCCCGGCGCCGATGATCATGATCGATTTGATGTCGGTTCTTTTGGGCAACTCAAACCTCGACGGGCATAAAAAAAGGGCGCGCTTTCACGCGCGTCCTTGGCCCCGGGCGGGGATAGGCCCCGCGCGAGGGGTGCTTAGACCATTATGGCCGGGCAGGGAAGGGCGAACGACGCCCTTGCCACAGCTCAGTTCGCGCTGTGCCGGCGGTATTTGACGGGCCATGCCGATGTGCCGACACTTAGCCCGTCGATCAGACACGGAGCATGCCATGAGCGACCGCCGGCCGGCCTTCAAGACGTCGCCGACCAACCCGGCGATCGGTGAGATCCAGACACTGCCGTCGCGCAAGTCCGACATGCCTTATGCCCCGGCGATCCGGATCACTGCGCCGGGCGATATGCTCTTCATCTCAGGTGCAACCCCGTCGCCGCTCTACCACAAGCATCCGCACGACTGGTCGGAACACAACCACCCGGTGACGATCGAGGCGCAGACGCGGCTGGCGATGGAGAACATCAGGAGCATTCTGGAGCATGAGGGACTTACGTGGACGGACGTGGTCAAGGTGACCAAACACCTCACCGACATGCGGGATATGGACGGCATGGTGGCCACTATGGCTGGATATTTCGGGGACTGGACCCCGGCCAGTACAACCGTCTGTGTCAACCAGCTGTCGACGCCCGGCGCGCGTGTGGAGCTCGACATGATCTCCTTGTACCCCAAGAGGTAGCACCCGGCGATGCAACCGCAGGGAGTAGTTCAGGCACACCTCCAGTTGTATCGTTTGTGATCCACTGCCCGGAGTTAGTGTTCCTGTGGAGGAACACCCCATCGCGCTTATGGCCACAGACGCCTTATGCGGACAAATTTATGTTTATGCCCGCGACATGAGGGAGGCGGGCATGCGGGCAGGCACCCAGGCGACGGTTCGGCACAAGTTCGAGGCCGAGAACGGCAAGGGCGAAGTCTGGGAGCTGATCCAGACCCTCGTCTCGGGCCGCGTTCCGGCGAGCCGGATCCTCGAACTGTTCTACTGGAGCCAGGAGCCCGGCGCCCTCGAGGTGCTGCGCGGCTATCTCGGCCTCTCGTCCCAGGACAGCGCCGCGCTGCTGCGCTTCTTCAAGGAGACGGAGGCGTCCTCCGTGGCGGTCAAGGCGAACGATGCGGGCGAGCTCGTGCTCTCGCCGGCGGCGCGCGCGCCGCGCGAGCCGGCAACCCGGCTCAACGGCATCGACAAGCCGAGGACGTCGCTGAAACACACCGGCGTCGCCAGCTCACGCCAGATCTGATTGCGGATTGCCTGAACGGCAGGAACGGCCCGCGGCGCGATGGCGCGGCGGGCCGAAACATTTTGCTCAGCCGCCGGCGGCGGCGAAGCCTTCGAACATGTTCACCAGCGGCTGGCCCTTGTAGAGCGTCGACAGCTCGTTCGGGTGGATGAACGTGTCGCTGAACCAGGGGAATTGCGCCGCGCTGAACGAGTCGATGATCCAGTCGATCATCTTGCGCACGCGCGGGATGCGCCCGGCGTCGGGGTGATAGGACAGCCAGATGTCGAACGGGCGGTGCATGCCCTCGATGTCGAGCGGCTCGACCCGCGCGCCGATCGCCGACGCATAAGTCGGCAGGATGCCGATGCCGGCGCCCTTGGCGATCGCCCAGTAATTGGCGCTGCTCACATTGGTGCGCATGACCAGCAGGTCGGCGTGGCTCTTGCCGGGAAACCACTCCTGGAAAGCCTCGTCGGCCGCGGTCTGGTCGGAGAACTGCATCACCAGGCGATGTTTCAGCAGCTCCTGGTACGTCGTCGGCTTGCCGTAGAGCTCGATGTAGCTCTGGCTCGCGTACCACATGACGTGCAGCCGGCCGATCTTCACCGCCTTCACGTCCAGCGCGGAGGGGCGGACGAGCTGGATCGCGACGTCGGCCTCGTGCCGCAGCACGTCGGCTGACCGCATGGCGCAGTGCAGGTCGACGAGGATGTTGGGGAAGGTGCGCTGGAATTCGACCAGGCGCGGCGCCAGCCAGAAGGTACCGATACCTTCGGTGACGGCGACACGAACTTCGCCGGCGATGGTCGGCGTCGCCAGCTCGGCGCTGCGCAAGATATCGAAGCTTGCGGACTCCATCCGCTCGACCGCGTCGACGACGCGCGCGCCTTCGTCGGTCAGACGCGTGCCGAGCACGTCACGCGTGAACAGCACGGCGCCGATCTCGCGCTCGAAGCCGTCGATCTGACGGCGCACCGCATTGATGGATTGTCCGAGGCGTTCCGCCGCGTGACGAAAGCTGCCGCAGCGAACGACTTCGAGAAACACGCGGACGTTGTCCCAGTCCGCGAGGCCGCGTGCTCTCTGGTGTTCCTCTGATAGAACACCCCGTTTCGACACGAGACGCATGCGAGACCCTCGGGCTTGGTTAATATCTATTAACCAATGACGGCGGCAATTTGCAAAAATAACCCGTAACGGGCTGCGCCGCCAGCACAAAAGGAGTGCGTGATGACGGCCCATGTGCGTGATCTCCCGGGCGCGGAGCCAATCTTTCCCGAGACCCTATTTCCGGCAAAGCATCCACTTCCGGCTGAAAATCTGGAGCGTTCGGCACGCGACGTGGTGGTCTTCACGCCGGTCGGCAACCAGATCGACGGCGTCGTGGCGCGTGCCCGCATCGACTTGCCGGGCCTGGCGGACACCTCGGTCGTGTACCGGGTGATGTCGCACAACCCGGATTGCCTGTGGGCAATCTCCAAGCGGCGGGGATTCAACGCCGCCGATCCGGTCATTGACGGGTTCATCGCCTTCCTGATGCTGAACGAGGAGGGCCGGCGCCGCCTCATCGCCGGCACGTTCGACGCGAGTGATCCAGATCCGCAACTGCTGGTGCCGCAGAACGTGAAGCCGGCGGCGATCTACTGGTGGGCGGCCTGGGCGCGCAACGGCTCGGTCGCCGGCGTCCCGCTCGGCTTCGACAAGCTGTTCACGCCGCTCTATCGCGACGTCGACATTTACGCCCGCGCCGTGACGCTCGACGGCGTGCGCCTGCTCGAGACGCTCGGCTTCCATCGCGGCGCCAGCGTCGACGGCGTCTCCAATCCGGCGCTGCACGCGCTCATCCGCAAGCCCGAGCCGGCGAAGGCGCTGCCGTCCTACGATCGCTATCAGGGCGACGGAGCCGACAAGCAGATCGCCGTGACGATGGCGCGCTCGATCGAGGACGTGATGCGCGTCATCACCGTTCGCAGCGCCGTCTACATCGCCGAGCAGGAATGTCCCTATCTCGAAGAGTTCGACGGCAACGACTTCTGCGCCACGCATCTGCTCGGCTATATCGGCAACGAGCCGGCCGGCTGCATCCGCATCCGCTACTTCGCCGACTTCGCCAAGATCGAGCGGCTCGCCGTGCGCAAGGAATTCCGCACCACGCGGCTGTCCTTCAATCTCGTGCGCGCGGCGATCGACCTGTGCCGCGTCAAGGGCTATCGCACGCTCTACGGTCATGCGCAGAGGCGGCTTACCAAGTTCTGGTCGATGTTCGGCTTCGAGGAATTCGAAGGCGGGCAGGATCTCGTCTTCTCCGATTTCGACTACGTGGAGATGAAGGCCTCGATCGAACGGCACCCGAGCGCGATCACGATCGGCGTCGATCCCTACGTCGTCATCCGGCCGGAGGGCCGCTGGCACCGTCCGGGCATTCTCGAAGAGTCGATGGATCGTCCCGTCACCCGTCCGTCGGTCGACGTGAAGGAGCCGGCGTGAACACGATCGTCGATTTCCGCAGCTACACGAATGCCCGCGGCGTGCCGGTACTCGTCTTTGTCGACATGCAGAAGGAGTATCTCGCCACGCCGCGGCTGATGGCGATCCCCGAGATTGCCGAGGCGCTCGCCAATTGCCGCAAGCTGCTCGATCATGCGCGGGCGAACGGCCTGCCGGTCGCGTTCGTGCGGTGGCTCGACCGCTCGGGGCCGTTCTTCAACCAGTCGACGCCGTTCGCCGGCTGGATCGACGGCTTCGAGCCGCAGCGCAACGAGATGATCTTCGAACGCAAGCGGCCCTCCTGCTATTCGAGCGAGGGATTTGCCCAGTTCATGGATCAGGGCGGCAAGGACGTCGTTCTCGCCGGCTTCGCGGGCGAGTCGGCCTGCCTCTCGACCCTGGTGGACGCATTCCATCGCGGCCATCACCTGACTTATGTGACGGATGCGTCCGCGAGCCATCGGCTGGTCGAGATGACGGCCGATCAGGTGCATTCGGCAATAACGAGAATCGCCAGCCTCTATGGCGACGTCATCAAGACCGAGACCTGGATCGGCGCGCGTAACCGGGCTGCGGCAAAGGCGGTGTAGCCGTCCATATCAACGGCAGGGGTGGGGGTTATGTTTGTTGCGTTGAAGAACTGGCGTGAGCGCCTGAAACACCAGGGCACCTCGGGTGTCAGGTTTCTTGCATCCGCCGAACATGCGTTGATCGCGGGAGGCGACGGGTCCGCCGCCCTGCTGCGGAAATTTCGCGCCACCGGCCTCGCGCGCGGGGCAACGCGCGACAAAATGCCGGTGCGCGGCGAGCTCGGACCGCAATTCGCCGAAGCCGAGCCTCTCTCGCTCGCGCAAAATATGTCTATCATGACCTCGGTGAAACGAGGGGCAGCGCAACGGGCGAGGAAAGCGGCACAGGCGGATTGATGTGCCGGCGTCGGATGCGCTGACATCTGGATTGCATAGCGGAACCTTGCGGACACGCGCGCCGCGCAGCACGACGATTGTTGCGGTCGTCATCGGCAACGCTCTCGAATGGTACGAGATCGTTGTCTATGGCTACCTCGCGACCGTCATTGCCGGCCTGTTCTTTCCGGCCGGGGATTCCGGTACGTCGCTGCTGCTTGCCTTCGCAAGCTTCGGCCTGACCTATCTCAGCCGTCCGCTCGGCGCCATCGTGCTCGGCGTCTATGCCGATCGCGTCGGCCGCAACAAGGCGCTGCGGCTGTCGATCTGGCTGATGGCGGCGGCTTCCGCGGCAATCGTGCTGGTGCCGACCTATGGCAGCATCGGCATCGCCGCGCCGGCGATCATCGTCGTCTCGCGGCTGTTGCAGGGCTTCTCGGCCGGCGGCGAGTTCGGCAGCGCGACGGCGTTTCTGGCCGAGCAGGATCCGGCGCGCCGGGGCTTTCTGGCGAGCTGGCAGTTCGCGAGCCAGGGCCTCACCGCGCTGATGGCGACACTGTCGATCTTCATCCTCACCGAGGTGTTGTCGGGCGAGCAGATCGCCACCTGGGGCTGGCGGCTGCCTTTCGTGTTCGGCCTGCTGCTTGCCCCCGTCGCCATCTATATCCGCTCGCGGCTGACGGAGACGCCGGAGTTCTGCGTCGCGCAGGCGAAGCCCGAGCCGCTCAGCGTCACCGCGAGCGCGCGCGGTTTCGCCGTCGCTGTCGGCCTGATCGTTCTCGGCACGGTCGCGGTCTACACCATCGTCTTCCTGCCGAGTTACGCGATCCGCTCGCTGCACCTGCCGGCCAATACCGGTTTCGCCGCCGGCATCGTGACCGGCGCCTTGCAACTGACGTTCGTGCCGGTGTTCGGTTGGCTGTCCGATCGAACCGGGCGCACCGCCGCACCGATCACCGCCGCGATCGTCCTGCTGCTCGGCTCGTGGCCCGCGCTGACCTGGCTCAACGCATCGCCCTCGTTCGAGCGGCTGTTCGTGCTCCAGGCGTTCCTCGGTATCGCGACCGCCGCCTATCTCGGGCCGATGCCGGCCTTGCTCGCCGAGCTGTTTCCGGTGCGCGCGCGCAGCGCCGGGCTGTCTTTGTCCTACGCCGTCGGCGTCGCCGTGTTCGGCGGCATCGCGCCGCTTGTCCATGCCTGGCTGATCATCACGACGGGCGATCCGGCTGCGCCGGCTTTCTATCTGGTCGCTGCCGCGATCGTCAGCCTCGTCGCGCTGTTCGTCGCGCGCCGTCAGGTGTCATCCGGACAATGACAGTGCCCAGACCCGCCGGCGTTCCGGCCGATTCACGATTGGGGTTGCTCGCGGCCGGCATGTTCGCGATCGGCACCGACGCCTATGTCATCGCGCCCTTGCTCGCCAACATCGCGCGCGACCTAGACGTCGGCATCGCCACTGCGGCGCAGCTCATCACCGCCTATGCGCTGGCTTACGCGCTCTCCAGTCCGTTCATCGCCACCCTGACCGCGCACTGGCCGCGCGAGCGCACCCTCGCGGCAGGCCTCACACTATTCGTCGCGGCCAATGCCGCGGCCGCGATGGCGCCCAACTTCGCCGCCGTGCTCGCCGCCCGCGCATTCGCCGGCCTCGGCGCGGCGATGTTTGCACCGGCGGCGAGCGCCAGCGCCGCCAGCCTCGCCGCCGACGGCCAGCGCGGCCGCGCCCTCGCGATCATGATGATCGGCCTGAGCAGCGCTTCCGCGCTCGGCGCTCCGCTCGGCACGATCATCGGCACCGTGCTGCATTGGCGCACGGTGTTTCTCGTGGTCGCGCTGGTGGCGGCCGCGGTCGCTCTCGCCATCCTTGCGTCGATCCGCAGCGGCATCGAGACCGAGCGCGCGTCGATCGGCGAGCGGCTCCGCCCGCTGCGCGACCAGAGCGTGGTCGCCACCTTGCTCGTCACCTTCCTCGTGCTGACCGGCCTCTACATCAGCTACACCTACATCAGCGTCATTTTCGATCGCGCGACCGGCAATGACGGCGCGCGCATGGCCATGCTCCAGTCGATCCTGGGGTTCGCCGGCATCGCCGGCGCGACCATCGCCGGCCGTCTCACCGATCGCATCGGCAGCGTCGCGGTGGTGCGGGCGGCGCTGCTCGTCTTGTTCGCCGATTTCGCGCTCATGCCCTGGACCAGCGGCTCCGCCGCGCCGGCCGCCGTCGCCATGCTGGTGTGGGGCGTTTGCGGTTGGGGATTTGCCGTGCCGCAGCAACACCGGCTGGTCGACCGCGCGCCGCAATCGGCGTCGATCCTGCTCGCGCTCTATACGATGGCCGTCTATGGCGGCACGTCGGCGTCGGGCGCCGTCGGTGCCTTGGCATTGCAGATGATCGGTCCGCACCGTTTGCCTCTCGTCGGCGCGGGCTTCATCATTTCCGGACTCATCATCGACGAATGCGCGCGACGCGCGAGGAAATGAGAGAGTTCCCCGCCGGTGCAGGGAACTCGTGATCTTTCATTTTCCGAAAATGATATTTTCATCCACGTGTGCGGCGCACTCTTGGCGGAATTATTATGCGTGCCGCGAACAAACCCCGGCGAGACTGCGTTAGCAGCAAAGCGCAAACATTGCTTGCGAGGCCATCATGGGTCAGTCGAAGCCTTTTTCCCGCAGCATCGTCCTCGTGGTCGAAGACGACGAAGATCAGCGTTCGCTCGCCGCGACCGTGTTCGAGGAGGCGGGTTTCAATGTGATCGAGTGTGAAAGCGCCGAAGCCGGCGCCGCTGTGATCGACGCCAAGCGCGGCGAGATCGCAATGATTTTCACCGACTTGCGTCTGCCGGGGCGCATGGACGGCGTCGAGCTTGCCCGGCTCGCGCGCGACAAGACGCCGAGTGTTCCGGTGATCGTGACCTCGGGCGCGTCGGGCGAACGATTGCGCGACCTGCCGGATAGCACGGAATACATGCAGAAGCCGTGGCGTGCGCTCGACCTGCTGATCCGCGCCGAGCGTGTGCGCGGCGAGGACATCGATGCCGCGGATTGGCGCGGCGACATCCTGTAAGATTTTGAGGCGCTTAGCCCCGCGTCGCCGGCGCCTGCTTGCGCGCCGCGACCAGCATGTCGAGCGTATAGGCGTTCGGGCAGAACTCGTCGTAGTGGTCCGAGGCGCCGCCGGTCGCGAGTTCGTGCGCGCATTTGCGCTTGTGCGTGCACGACACGCACAGCCGCTCCAGGTCGCGAATCACCAGGGGATCGTGCTCCGACAGGGCTGAGGCATCGACGCCGAGCGCGTTGAGCATGCGGTAGAGCAGGCGGGCGCTATCGGGGCTCTTGTCGGCGAGCGTGCGAAGCTCCGCCGGGCTGATCATCAAATCCTGCGCGATTGCGGCCACATCCTGCGGGTCGCACTGGGCGAGTTCGCGGCTGGCCCCCAGCGTCGTGCGGTAGTTCTTCACCCAGCGGGCGATGGCCTCGAGGATCGTGTGGTGGTCCGTCGTCTCGGTCTGCATGGTGCGCACCTCTAGGCCCGAGGCTACCAGCGGCCGGAAACCTCGCTTTGATCCCGCTCAAGTGTCGGCGCCGAAGACGCAACCGGGCGGCGGGCCGCGATCGCCTGCGCGTCGTTGCGCCGCGCCGGAGGCCGGGCCGGCGCCCGGCAATGTCGAGAACTTCACAAATGCGGCGCGTGACCCGGCGTTGCGACGGGGCGAAGAGGGACGGGCAAAGGCGCGGTCAACTCTCAGGAAATCCTGCACGGACACATCGCGGCGCCGGCCAAAATTATATCGCAGTCCGAATAAAATCCGGCGCGGCGCTCACACGCACGATTTCCAGATAGGTCAGCGATGCTGACTTGTTAATTGCTGGCGCACGGCAACGAGCGCGTTACGATGGCCGCGCGAAAAAAACAAAAACAGTGGAGGAGGCGTCCCTTGCGTCGCCCCATCCGACTGCAAAACCAGAGGGAGAACGCATCAATGAGCACCATGGGACGCGTCACGCGACGCAGATTCCTGCAGACTACCGGCTTGGGCATTGCGGCTGCGCCAGTGCTTTCGCCGTTCGTGGCGAAGGAAGCCTTCGCCGCCGACAAGGCGCTGTCGATCGTGCAATGGGCGCACTTCGTGCCCGAGTACGACACGTGGTTCGACAATTTCGCCAAGGAGTGGGGCAAGAAGAACAACGTCGCGGTCACCGTCGACCACATCCCGGTGCAGAACGTGCCGGCACGCGCGGCGGCGGAAGCCTCGGCGCAGTCGGGTCACGACCTGTTCGGCTTCAACGGCGCCGGCGGCGCGCATCTCTACAAAAAGTTCTTCCTCGACGTCGCCGATCTCGTGAAGGAGACCGAGAAGAAGTACGGGCCTGTCAGCGTGATCGGCAAGCAGCTCGGCTACAACGCCGACGGCACCTGGTCGGCCTTCCCCGACTTCTACATCAACTTCCCGGGCATGTATCAGAAGAGCCTGTGGGGTGAGATCGGTGTCACGCCGGACACCTGGGACAACGTGCGCACCGGCGGCGCCAAGCTGAAGGCGAAGGGCCATCCGGTCGGCATCTCGCTCGGCCACAGCAACGACCCGAGCACGACCTGGCGCGGCCTGCTGTGGAGCTACGGCGCAGCCATCCAGGATGCGGCCGGCAAGAAGATCGTGCTGAACAGCAAGGAAACCGTCGAAGCGGTGAAGTACGTCGCCGCGCTCTACAAGGAAGCGATGACACCGGAAGTGCTGTCGTGGAACGACTCCAGCAACAACCAGTACATCGCGTCCGGCGTCGGCTCCTACATCATCAACCCGATCTCCGCCTATCGCACGACCCAAAAGTCCAACAAGAAGCTGGCCGATGACATCTTCATCATCGAGCCGCCGAAGGGACCGGCCAAGCGCTTCATGGGCGCGGCGTCGGAGTTCTACGGCATCTGGAAGTTCGCCAAGAACAAGGACGCGGCCAAGGAGTTCCTGCGCCACTACTCGGCGAACTGGCCGGAAGCCTTCAAGGCGAGCGAGGGCTACAACAATCCGTGCTTCGCGGGCCTCGTGCCGAAGCCGATGCCGATTCTCGGCAACGACCCGACCTCGACGCCGCCGGACAAGCTCAAGATCCTGCAGGACTCCGATCAGTGGTCGGCGATTCCGGGCTATCCCGGACCTGCGACGCCGGCGATGGACGAAATCTACTATCAGTTCATCATCAACGACATGATGGCGAAGACCGCAACGGGTCAGCTCGGCGCCGAAGATTCGGTGAAGTGGGCCACGCAGCAGTGCGAAGGCATCATGAAGAAATGGGCCGGCAAGGCCTGATCGGACGGACCCGGGCCGCGCCTCGGGCGCGGCCCGGACATGCCTGCGTTGTGGGACGCCGGCTCAAGAGGGGCAACCTGAAACAATGGCCGCCGGCGCAACGGCGGGCGGAGCGCTTTGCTCTGAACTGGGAGGTTCGATGGCTGCGGTATTGACACGGGACATCGTCAAGAAGTTCGGCGAGGTCCCCGCCGTGAACGGCATTTCGCTTACGATTCCGGACGGCGAATTCATGGTCCTGCTTGGCCCGTCGGGCTGCGGCAAGACCACCTATCTGCGCATCATTTGCGGACTGGAACAGCAGACGAGCGGCGATCTTCTGATCGGCGGCAACATCGTCAACGAGCTGCCGCCGCGCGCCCGCGGCGTCGCGATGATGTTCCAGAGCTACGGGCTGTATCCGCATTACACCGTGCGCAACAACATCGCTTTCCCGCTCAAGACGCAGCGCGTGCCGCGCGAGGAGATCGACAAGAAGGTCGAATGGGCCTCGCAGCTGCTCGGCATCAAGCGGCTGCTCGACCGCAAGCCGCGTGAACTCTCCGGCGGCGAACGCCAGCGCGTTGCGCTGGCCCGCGCGCTCGTGCGCGAGCCGACGGCGCTCCTGCTCGACGAGCCGCTGTCGAACCTGGACGCCAAGCTGCGCGCCTCGGCGCGGCTCGAGATCAAGGCGTTCCAGCAGCGGGTCGGCCTGACCACGATCTACGTCACGCACGACCAGGTCGAGGCCATGGGCATGGGCGACCGTATCGCCGTGATCGATGGCGGCCGCGTGCGCCAGGTCGGCACGCCGACCGAGATCTACGACGATCCGGCCGACCGCTTCGTCGCCACCTTCGTCGGCACGCCGCCGATGAACATTCTCGACCAGAACGGCGGCGCCGTCGGTTTCCGGCCGGAGAACTTCCTGCCGAAGGACATGATGGAGGACCAAAACTTCGCCGAGTTCAACTTCCGCGTCGACCGCTCCGAATATCTCGGCTCCGAGCGCATCGTCTACGGCGTGGTCGAGGGCTTCGATCCGAAGCAGATCGTCACGGCGAAGCTGCCGCCCGCTCACGTCGACGAAGCCAGCATTCGCCCCGGCGAATGGCATCCGTTCGCCGTGCGCAACGCCGCGCTTCGCTACTTCGACATGGATGGCAACCGCACCAGCCGCCACTAGGACGGATCTTCGACCATGGTCGCAATCGCAGACTCAGTGCCGAAGCCGATCTCGCGCTTCCGGTTCATATTGGACCGGCGCGACATCCTCGGCGCGCTCTTCGTCGCTCCCGCAATCCTCTACGTGCTGCTGCTCGTCGGCGTGCCGTTCTTGATGGCGGTCTATTACTCGGTCAGCGCCTACACGATCTACGATCCGTCGTGGAGCTTCGTCGGCCTGTCGAACTTCGTCGATATTCTCGAAAATCCGGTGTTCAAGCAGACGCTGTGGAACACCTTCGTCTTCACCTTCGGTTCGCAGATCCTCGGCCTCGTCCTCGGCAAGTTTGGTGCGCTTCTCCTGTTGCGTCCGTTCCCCGGCCGCAAGATCGTCCGCGCGCTGATCATCCTGCCCTGGGCGGTGCCGGTCGCTCTCGCCACCGTCGCCTGGCAGTGGATGTTCGACAGCCTCTACAGCGTCATCAACTGGACGATGATCGCGCTCGGCCTGATCGACCGCGCCAATGCGCCGAACTGGCTGGGCAACCCCGATCTGGCGATGCTGTCGATCATCGTGGTCAATGGCTGGCGCTTCTTTCCCTTCGCCATCGTGATCTTCCTCGCCGGCATCACCGCGGTGCCGCAGGACGTGATCGACGCGGCGACGGTCGACGGGGCCGGCTTCTGGCGGCGCAATTACCAGATCATCCTGCCGATGATCCTGCCGATCATGACGATCGGTCTGGTCTTCGGTATCGTCTTCACCTTCACCGACCTGTCCATCGTCTTCCTGATGACGAATGGCGGGCCGGTCGGCGCGACCTCGGTGCTCGGCTTCGCGGGCTTCCAGACGGGCATCGTGTCCGGCGACGTGTCGCATGGCGCGGCCATCTCGCTGTTCATGCTGCCGGTGCTGCTCGTCATCGTCGTCGTCATGCTGCGGTTCATCCGCCGGCGGGAGATCTGACATGGCGCGCACCACAGCCAAAGCCGTCGCACAGGAGACGTCGTTCTACGCGGCAGTCATCTTCTTCTTCGTGCTGGCGGCGTTTCCGTTCTACTGGATGCTGATCACGTCGTTCAAAACGAACGGCGACCTCTACAACGTCACCAACATCCCGTTCTGGTTCAACGACCCGCCGACGCTCGAGCACTTCCGCTATCTGTTCGAGAAGACGCTGTTCACGACCTGGCTCCTGAACTCGCTGATCATCGGCGTCGTCGTGACCCTGATCACGCTCGTCACGGCGCTGCCGGCCGCCTACAGCCTCGCGCGCATGACGGGGCGCAACGGCGAGGCGCTCGGCATCGGCATCTTCCTCACCTATCTGGTGCCGCCGACGCTGCTGTTCCTGCCGCTGTCGCGCGTCATCGCGATGCTTGGCCTGCAGAACTCGATGTGGTCGCTGGTGCTGGTCTATCCGACCTTCACGATCCCGTTCTGCACGTGGCTGCTGATGGGCTTCTTCAAGTCCATGCCGCGCGAGATCGAGGAGGCGGCGATCGTCGACGGGTGCAGCCTGTTCGGCGCCTTCGTGAAGATGGCGATCCCGCTGTCGGTGCCGGGCATCCTGACGACGGTGATCTTCACCTTCACGCTGACGCTTCAGGAGTTCGTCTACGCGCTGACCTTCGTCTCGGCGTCCGATCAGAAGCCGATCACGCTCGGCGTCGCGACGGACCTGATCCGTGGCGACGTGTTCTACTGGGGTGAGATCATGGCCGGAGCGCTGATCGCCTCAGTCCCGGTGGCGATCGCGTACAATCTGTTCCTCGACCGGTTCATCTCGGGCATCACCGGCGGCGCCGTGAAATAGCGAACGGCGCTGCGGCGTGCTCAGCCGTGGTTGAGGAATTCGTCCAGCGTCTGCTTTGACGGCAGCGCCATGCCCGACTGCGGGATGCGGCTGACGACGGCGACGCCGAGCTGCTTGAGCCTGATCGCCGTTTCGACGGCCTTCACGATCACGGTCACGCCGTTGACGATGGGCGCGCCGTCGACATTGGCGTTGGGCTCGTTGCCGAACAGCATCATGGTGATGCCGCCGGTCGGGACGATGACGTCGGCGCCGTCGTCGATGAGCCGGCGCGCCTCGCGCTGGAAGCTCTCCCACAGCGCCGCCTTCCTCGGCGCGTCCTCGAAGGCCTCCATGTAATCGCTGATGTTGGCGTTCATCGCGCGGACGCCGGCGATGCGCTGTTGCAGGCCGTAGCGATAGACCTGGTCGTTGTGGATCGGGATGAAGGCGGGATGGATCGTGATCAGGCCAAGCTTTCGGCCCATGGTGCAGGCGTGCAGCAGCGTCGTCTCGCCGAGTCCGAGCACCGGGATGTTGACCGAGGCGCGGGCCTCCTGGAGGCCCACGTCCTGGAAATGGTTCATGAAGAAGGCGGAGTAGCCCTCGCGCTCGGCGGTGATGGCGCCGCGCATGACGGCCCGGGCGACGCGCGCTTCCGACAGGGCGTGCACCGTCGTCACCGACGGAGTGAGCGTGTTGAACGTGATCTCGAAGCCGGGGTCGCTGCACGCCTTTACGTGCGGCAACAGCTTCGCCAGGTAATTGCGGTGGCCGACCTGGTCGGTCGCGCCCTGCGCCCAGATGCGGTGTGTCTTCGCGGCGTCCAATGACTTCTCCTCAAGCTTCCCGGTTCTCTATTTCAGCCGCTTGGCGGCGTCGTCGAGAAGGCTCAAGTCGGAATACTTGCTTACGTCGGTGTCCTTGTCGGTCAGGCCGAGCTCCTTGACGAGCGCGACGTTGCGCTGGAGCGCGACGAGGTCGGGGCGCATGCCGGCGGCGTGATGGTAGTCCTTCTCGGTGAAGACCCAGCCGAGCCGCTCGGGCGGCTGCTTGGTCAGGCGCGAGGCGATCGCGATCACTTCGGCATGGTTCTTCGGATCGAGGAACCAGCCGGTGATGCGCAGCGTGTCCTCCATGAAATCGACCATGGCGGCGCGGTTCTTGTCGATGAAGGACTTGCGCGCGGCCCAGAACAGAAGCTGCGTCACGCCCATGACGTCGCTGTTGAGGAACAGCGGCTTGGCGATCTTGCGCAGTTCCGGATCGAACGAGAACGGGACCACCAGCGGCACCATGTCCGCCTTCTTGTCGGCGAGGATGGCGCGCATGGACGGCAGCGGCGCCTCGATCTGCACATAGTCGCGGTTGACCTCGAGTCCCTTGGTGCGCAGCATCTTGCGCATCGCAATATCGACGGCGCCGCCGGCGGCGTTGATCGCCATGACGCGGCCCTTCATATCCTCGATGCGCTGCACGGGCCCGTCCTTGAGCACCATGTATTCCTGCGAGTAATAGCCCGGGATGCCGTCCTGCAATTCGTCGGCGATGACCCGCAGGTCAGAGAGGCCGGCATTGTGGATGGCGATCGGCAGCGTCGTGTAGGCGAGGTTGGCGATCTCGAGCTCGTTGTTGGCGAGAGCCGTGATCTGCTGCGGCGTGCCGGCATAGCGCACCGGCTCGAGGACGTAGCTCTGCCCCATGTGGCGGGCGAGGTCCTTCTTCTCCATGAGCAGCGACGCCCAGTTCGACAGCGGCGCGATCCAGGAGACGCGGATCTTGACCGGCTCGGCGCGCGCCGCGCCCTGCGCCAGGATCAGAATTGCCGCAACGAATGCGATCGAGCAGGTCCGTGCCAGCCGCATATGCCCCTCCCCAGGTTCAGCGCCGGGAGCGACGATAGCGGGGCTGACCGAGATGCTGCAACCGGACCGCAGAGCGGACCGTTCGGACCGATTTCGACACGGGGAAAGCCGGGACACGTGCCCGGCAGGGAGCGGGATCGTCGCGACGCTGCGAAAGGAGATTGGAGGCCCGGCCTGGAATCGAACCAGGCTGGAAGACCTTGCATGGCTTCTGCGTCGCCACTCCGCCACCGGGCCAACGCCGTCTTAACGCGGGCACGCTTGACGAAAAGTTGAACAGCCGCGCTGCGTGAGTTCCCGTGGCGCGCGCGGTTAATGCGCGGTTACCGGCCTGCCGAGGAAGGATTGGCCAGGAAGGTCATGCGCTGCTGGTTGTGCCCGATATTGCGCGTCGCGCGCCTCGCCTCGTAGCCGGCGGCGCGCAGCTTCGTCAGCATCGCCGACTCTTCATAGTGCGAGAGGCCGATCTTGCCTTTGATCTTGAAGTAGTCGGACACCAGGATGCGGATGAGCCCGCCGACCGCGGCCCAGAAGAAGCCGTTCTCCGCGCCGAAGCGCAGCAGCGCCAGCGCCGCCATCGGCGCCGCAAGCTGCGGCCTGATGATGTCGCCGAGCACGAACACGCCGGTCGGCTTGAGCAGGCGGCGGAACGTCGCGAGCAGGGAGTCGAGCTCCTTGCCGCTGAGGTATTGCGCCACCGAGTGCAGGACGATCATGTCGTAGGAGCCGGCCGGCTGCGCCGCCGCCTCGTCCGGCGTCATCACCGAGATCTTCGCATTGCCGGCGTTGCGCGCGGCGAGCGCGGCGCGCACGTTCGGCGCAGCCTCCACCATGGTCAGGTGCGTGCAGGCATCCGCAAGAATGGTCGCCGAGGTCGCTTCGCCGCAGCCGTAATCCATCACGCGCGCGTCGCGCGACGGCACGAGCCTGGCGATGTCGGACGCGATGGTGCGGTAGTGCACGTCGCGGTGCCGCTCATTCACGTAGATCACGGAATGCTTGAAATCGTAGAAGCTGATCCAGTCCATCAGCGGGTCCACAGATCGGTCAGGCCGCCGCTCGTGCCGAGCACGGGATCGCTCTTCGGCAGCGGCACGCGCGGGATCGTCTGCAAGGCCTTATCACGTTCGGCGGGTTTGTCACCGCGGCAGAGATCGTATGTGCCCTCGGGCGGATAACCGCCGATGACGAGAAAGTCGTCGCTCGCCGACAGTTTCTGGTGTCCGGTTCCCGCCGGCAGGACGGCAACGTCGCCGGGTTTGAGCTCGAACACCTGGCCCTGATCGCCGCCGAGCTGGATGCGGCCATGGCCGCGCGCGATGCCGAGCGCCTCGTGGAGCATCGAATGGTAGTGCACGAACGGATAGACGCCGTTGCGCCACATGTCGCGGCCCCAGCCGTTCGAGCGGAACAGCGCCTCGATCGCCGCGGCCGGATCGCCGCTGCGCGAGAGGTTGAGCGCCTTCTCGTAGACGATGACCGGCAGCGCGTTGTTCGGCACGACGCCGTCGTCGGTGAATTGATAGGTGAGGGGCTTGGCCATTTTTATAAGCGCGAAACGGACGGCTCCGCGCCTCGATCTTGTCGCCACCGGGCTTGTCCCGGTGGCCCCGCTTAGGTGAGCACTGTGCCACACTTATCGAGATGGCCGGGACAAGCCCGGCCATGACAGAAAATGTCACGCGCTCTTCTTCTGCTTCTGCTTGCGCATCATCTCGACGAAGCGCGTGAACAAATAGTGGCTGTCGCGCGGGCCGGGCGAGGCTTCGGGGTGGTACTGCACCGAGAACACCGGCTTGTCTTTCAGCGCTATGCCGCAGTTCGAGCCGTCGAACAGCGAGAAATGCGTCTGCTCGACGTTCTTCGGCAGCGTCTCCTTGTCGAGCGCGAAGCCGTGATTCATCGACGTGATCTCGACCTTGCCGGTGGTGACGTCCTTCACCGGATGGTTCGCGCCGTGATGGCCCTGATGCATCTTCTGCGTCTTGCCGCCCATGGCGATGCCGAGCATCTGGTGGCCGAGACAGATGCCGAACGTCGGCAGGCCGCTCTTCACCACCTGCTGGATTACCGGCACGGCGTACTTGCCGGTCTCGGCCGGATCGCCCGGGCCGTTCGACAGGAACACGCCGTCGGGCTTGAGCGCCATGATGTCGTCGGCCGACGTCTTCGCCGGCACGACCGTCACCTTGCAGCCGGCGCCGGCGAGCAGGCGCAGGATGTTGCGCTTGATGCCGTAGTCGATGGCGACGACGTGGAATTCAGGATTGTCCTGGCGGCCGTAGCCCTTGCCCCAGACCCATTCGGTCTCGTCCCAGGTGAAGCGCTGGCCGCTCGTGACCTGCGGCACGAGGTCCATGCCGACGAGGCCGGGCCACTCGCGCGCTTCCTTCTTCAGCGCGGCGAGATCGAACGTGCCGTCCGGCGCGTGCGCGATCACGGCGTTGGGCATGCCCTTCTCGCGGATCAGCGCGGTCAGCGCGCGCGTGTCGATGCCGGCGAGGCCGACAATGCCGCGCGCCTTCAGCCACGCGTCGAGTCCGCGCGTGGCGCGGTAGTTCGACGGCGAGGTGATGTTGGTGTGGAGGATGACCCCGCAGGCGCCCGGGCGGGCCGCCATGTTGACGCTCTCGATGTCCTCCTCGTTGGTCCCGACATTGCCGATGTGGGGGAACGTGAAGGTGATGATCTGCCCGGCATAGGAGGGGTCGGTGAGGATTTCCTCGTAGCCGGTC
>JBQCFB010000358.1:0-2028 GCA_051959715.1 Pseudolabrys sp. | reverse complement strand
CTCGTCGATTTCATGACCTCCGGTCCTGTCGTCGTGCAGGTGCTCGAGGGCGACAATGCGATCGCCAAGTACCGCGAAGTGATGGGCGCGACCGATCCGTCGAAGGCCGCCGAGGGCACCATCCGCAAGGCGCACGCCCGCTCGATCGGCGAGAACTCGGTGCACGGTTCCGACGCCGCCGACACCGCCAAGATCGAGATCGCGCAGTTCTTCTCGGAGAACGAGATCGTCGGCTGATCGACCCCAGGGGTTTTCACCTAGTCACTCCATGGCGCGCACTGTACAGTGCGCGCCATGTCCGTTTCGGCGGCACAAAAAAATCACAAACGACAGTGACTTAGTGGAGGATCAATGGACTTAATCGTGAATGAGATGGCGCGGCCGACATTCTGGCTGGCCGTCGTCCAGGTCATTTGGATCAACATTCTTCTCTCCGGTGACAACGCCGTCGTCATCGCACTGGCCTGCCGCGGTCTGCCGCCGAAGGAACGTCGCTGGGGCATGATCCTCGGCGCCGGCGTGGCGTCGATCCTGCTCATCGTCTTCACCGGCGTCGTCTCGGTGCTGATGACGCTGCCCTACCTCAAGCTCGTCAGCGGCATCGCGCTCCTCTGGATCGCCATCAAGCTCCTGGCGCCGCAGGCGCACGACGCCGAGGACACGCCGGAGGCCATCGAGGACCTGTGGCGCGCGGTGCGGCTCGTCGTCGTTGCCAACATCGTCATGAGCCTGGACAACGTCATTGCCGTCGCCGCGGTCGCGCACGGCGACTATGTGTTGCTGACGCTCGGACTCGTGGTCAGCATTCCGATCGTGATCGCCGGCTCGGCCATCATCCTGGCCCTGCTCGAGCGGTTCCCGATCCTGATCTGGGGCGGCGCCGCCGTGCTCGGCTGGGTGGCGGGTGAGATCTTCTCCAGCGATCAGGTCGTTTTGAATTTCTTCAGCGGCTTCGAGGCGGAGCACGTCGAGCTGGTGTCGCAGATCTTCGGCTCGGTGTTCGCGCTCGGCTGCGGCTTCATCTGGCGCAGCACGCACAAGCCGGCGATGAGCGAGGTCTGACCGGTTGGCATGAGGGCCGCGTCACGGCTCGCCGTGGCGCGGCTTTTTCGTGCGGGCAGGGCGATCGGAGCGCTCAGGAGCGCCGGTCGTATTTCATCGCCAGGCGGACGAGCTCGGCAATATTGCGCGCGCCGATGCGCTCCATGACCCAGGCGCGGTGGTTCTCGACCGTCTTCGGGCTGATCTTGAGCTGCGCGCCGATCTCCTTGTTTGAAAGGCCGGAAACGGCAAGCTCCATCACCTGACGCTGGCGCGTGGTGAGGGAATCGAACTTCGCCGGCAGGTCCTTCTGCTCGCCGGCGGTCTCGCGCTGCTCGCTGTCGGCGATGGCGTCTCGCACGCTGGCGAGCAATCGGCTCTCGTCGAACGGCTTCTCGATGAAATCGGCGGCGCCGACCTTGATCGCCGCCACCGCCATGTCGACGTCGCCATGGCCGGTGATCAGCACGATCGGCGCGGCGACGTTGCGGTTCTTGAGTTCGCGCACGAGGTCGAGCCCGGACATTCCGGGCATGCGCACGTCGGACACGATGCAGTCGAACGCGCTGCCCTGTGCGAGCGCCGCAAGGAAAGCCTGCGCCGTCGGGAAGCTGTCGGCCGCGATCTTCTGCGAGCGGAAATAGAGGCTGAGCGAATCGAGCACGGCCTCGTCGTCGTCGATCAGGGCGATATGGATCGGTCTGGCCATGGTCACGCGGTCTTTGCGATGGGCAGGGTGAAGCGGACGACGGCGCCGTGCCGGTCGCCCTCGAGCGTGAGCCGGCCGCCATGCGCCTCGATGATCGATTTGCACAGCGACAGCCCGATGCCCAGTCCGTCGGCCTTGGTCGACGACAAGGGCACGAAGGCGTTGTCGAGAATGCGGCTGGAGAAGCCGGGCCCGTTGTCGCTGACGCGGACCTCGACGAAGTCGGCGTCGGCGGCTTTCGCGTCGATGACGATGCCGCCGCGCGGATTGCCGCTCTC
>JBQCFB010000357.1:0-4922 GCA_051959715.1 Pseudolabrys sp. | reverse complement strand
CTCAATCTCTGATGAGCACGCCCAAGACACCCGCGGCCATGAAGCACCGCCTCGTTTCCGTCGAGCTCGACGAGGAATCGATCGGCCGCTCAAATCCGGATGTCGAGCACGAGCGCAAGATCGCGATCTACGACCTGCTCGAGCAGAACTCGTTCACGCCTGTCGGGCACGAGGAGGAGGGGCCCTTTGCCCTGCGCCTGTCGATCACCGGCGCGCGTCTCGCCTTCGATATCCGCAATGCCGAAGGCAAGCCGATCGTCGCGCATCTTTTGTCGCTGACGCCGCTGCGCCGCATCGTCAAGGACTACTACCTGATCTGCGACAGCTACTATGCGGCGATCCGCACCGCCACGCCCGACAAGATCGAGGCGATCGACATGGGGCGCCGCGGCATCCACAACGAGGGCTCGCGCGTCCTGATGGAGCGCCTCAAGGACAAGGTGAAGGTCGACCTCGACACAGCGCGGCGCCTGTTCACGTTGATCTGCGTGCTGCACTGGAAAGGATAAGGCGTGGACGCGCCAGCGCGCTCGACGCGCCCGCAAGCCGTGCTCTTCACCTGCGGCCAGAACGCGGTACGCTCGCCAATGGCGGCGGGCCTGTTCCGTGAGTTGTTCGGCAAGCGCATCTACGTCGCGTCGGCCGGCGTGCAGAAGGGCGAGCTCGACCCGTTCGTCGTCGCGGTCATGGACGAGATCGGCATCGACGTCTCGCGCCACAAGCCGCACACCTTCGAGGAGCTCGACGAGCTCGAAGGGCTCAACTTCGACCTGATCGTCACCCTGTCGCCGCCGGCGCACCACAAGGCGCTGGATTTAACGCGCACGCTGGCCGCCGACGTCGAGTACTGGCCGACGCCGGACCCGACCGCCATCGAGGGCAGCCGCGAGCAGAAGCTCGACGCCTACCGTTCCGTGCGCGACGAGCTGATGAAGCGCATCCGCGAGCGCTTCGGGGGATCGGGCGCGGGGAATGAGTGAGCTCGCTTATCCGCCCCACAAGGGGGAGGGTAAGGAAGAGGGCAGGTAAGGGTAAGAAACTGCCCATGTTGTGATACGAATCCACCTCGGCTAGTTTCCGCGCCGTCCGCACCACCTCGCCTGACTGGTTAACGCGCCACCCATGATCGGCCGCCCCAAATTCGTGCTTGCATCCGGCTCACCGCGCCGGCTGTCGCTCATCAACCAGGCCGGGATCGAGCCCGACGCGCTCAAGCCCGCCGACATTGACGAGGCGCCCAAGCGCGGTGAGATCCCGCGCGCCTACGCCACCCGGCTCGCCCGTGAGAAGGCGGACGCCGCGCTGGCCAACGTCAAGCTCGACGACGAATTGCGCGGCGCCTTCATTCTCGCCGCCGACACGGTGGTCGCGGTCGGCCGCCGCATCCTGCCGAAGGCCGAACTCCTGGACGAAGCCGGTCAGTGCCTGCGCCTGCTTTCGGGGCGCAATCACCGCGTCTACACCTCGATCTGCCTGGTGACGCCGCGCGAGGCGTTCCGCCAGCGCCTGGTCGAGACGCGTGTGCGCTTCAAGCGGCTGTCGGAAGAGGACATCGAAGCCTATCTCGCCTCGGGCGAATGGCGCGGCAAGGCCGGCGGCTACGCCGCGCAAGGCATCGCAGGCACCTTCATCGTCAAGCTGGTCGGCTCCTACTCCAACGTCGTCGGCCTGCCGCTCTACGAGACGATGCAGCTCCTGTCCGGCGAAGGCTATCCGATCCGCTTCGGCTGGCTGAACGCGGTGTGATTGCTCTATTCTGTCATTCCGGGGCGGCCCGCAGGGCCGAACCCGGAATCCAGGATCACACGCGAGCGCTTCCCATGTGTCTCTGGAGTCCGGGTCCTCCGCTCACGCGGCGTCCCGGAATGACGGAGTGTGAATGAACCTCGCCCTCTGGCTCTCGCGCGCCGGCCTCAGCCATCCCTCGCTTCCTGCCGCGGCCACCGGCACACGCGTTGTCGCCACCTATGGCGAACTTGCGACACGCGCCGCGCGGCTTGCCGGTGCGTTGCGTGACCGCTTCCATCTCGTGCCCGGCGATCGTGTCGCCGTCGTCGCCAAGAACTCCGCCGCCTATCTCGAACTGATGTACGGCATCTGGCACGCGGGCCTCGCTGCCGTGCCGGCCAACGCCAAGCTGCATGGCTCTGAGTTGGGCTACATCCTCGAGCATTCCGGCGCGCGCGTCTGTTTCGCGTCCGGCGGCCTCGAGGCCGAGATCGCGCCGCATGCGCCGGCCTCCCTCGAGCGCATGATCGTCATCGGCTCGCGCGACTACAAAGACCTGTTCGCCGCCGATGCGATCGAGCCGGCCGCGCGCGACGGCAACGATCTCGCCTGGCTGTTCTACACGTCCGGTACGACGGGCCGGCCGAAGGGCGCGATGCTGACGCATCGTGTGCTGGCGCAGGCGAGCTTCGCCTATGCGAGCGAGGTCGACCCCGTGGCGCCGGGCGACGCCATCCTGCACGCGGCGCCGATGAGTCACGGCTCCGGCCTCTACATGATGGCGCATGTCGCGCGCCTGGGCGTGCAGGTCATCCCTGAATCCGGAGGCTTCGAACCGGACGAGATTTTCCAATTGTTCGGCGCGCACAGGCGCACCTCGATGTTCGCCGCGCCGACCATGATCAAGCGCCTCGTCGAGTGTCCGGCCGAGGCGAATGCGCACAATGTGCGGACGCTGATCTGGGGCGGCGCGCCGATGTATGTCGAGGACGCGCTTCTCGCGCTCGACCGTTTCGGACCGCGGCTGGCGCAGATCTACGGACAGGGCGAGTCGCCCATGACGATCTCGACGCTGTCGAGGGAGGACATCGCCAACCGCGATCATCCGCGCTGGCGCGAACGGCTCGGCTCCGCCGGCCGCCCTTACGCCTGCCTCGAAGTGATCGTCGCTGGCGCCGACGACAGGCCGGTCGCCGCCGGCGAAATGGGCGAGATCCTCTGCCGCGGCGATGTCGTCATGCCCGGCTACTGGCGCAACGAGGAGGCGACCGCGGCAGCCTTGCGCGGCGGCTGGCTGCACACGGGCGACGTCGGCGCTTTCGACGCGGAGGGCTATCTGCACCTGAAGGACCGCTCCAAGGACTTGATCATCTCCGGCGGCTCCAACATCTATCCGCGCGAGGTCGAGGAGGTGCTGCTGACGCATCCGTCCGTGCGCGAGGTATCCGTCATTGGCCGGCCCGACCGGGAATGGGGCGAGGTGGTGGTCGCCTATGTCGTCGGCGAGGCGAACCGCGCCGCGCTCGACACGCTCTGTCTCGCGCGCATCGCCCGCTTCAAAAGGCCGAAGGATTATGTTTTCGTGTCCGCCCTGCCGAAGAACAACTACGGCAAGATCCTGAAGACGGAACTGCGCGCGCTGGACAAGGCGCGTACGGCGTAGAGCGCGAGTGAGTGGACGTGAACGCGACGAACGACAACAATCCGAAGGCCGGGACCTGTGCGATCTGCCGCCGGCCTGTCGATCCGGCGTTCTCGCCGTTCTGCTCCAAGCGCTGCGCCGACATCGATCTCAACCGCTGGCTCACCGGCGTCTATGCCGTGCCGGTGACCGAGGAAGAAGACGAGGACGGCGAGCGCCCGCGCGAGCCCGGGGAGGAGACCTGAAGCCATGAATGCATCGCCTCCGGCCTGGCCGGATCAACTGTTCGACACGCTCAAGCGTGCCGGCATCCGGCAGGTCGGCTACGTGCCGGACGCGGGCCATTCGCGGCTCATCGCGCGCTGCAAGGCCGACCCCGATATCCGCGACGTCGCATTGACCACCGAGGAGGAAGGCGTCGCGCTGGCTGCCGGCGCCTGGCTCGGCGGTGAACGCGCGGCGCTGCTGATGCAGTCGAGCGGCGTCGGCAACTGCATCAACATGTTCTCGCTGATGCGCGCGTGCCGCTTCCCGATGCTGACCTTCATCACGATGCGCGGCGAGTGGGAAGAGTTCAATCCGTGGCAGGTGCCGATGGGCTCGATCGTCGAGCCGGTGATGAAGCTGTGCGACGCCGAGGTCTATCGCGCGTTGAAACCGCAGGAGGTGGCGCCGCTCGCCGAACGCGCGGTGCAAAAGGCATTCGGCGAGGAGCGTGTCGCCGCCGTGCTGCTGTCGCAGGAACTGATCGGCAAGAAGGTGTGGGTGAAATGACCGGGACCCTCGAACGCCGCGCCGCGATGGCGAAACTCGTGGAGGGCCGCGACGACGACCTGCTGGTCGTGCCGGGCCTCGGCTCCACCACCTACGACCTCGCCGCCGCCGGCGACAATGACCGCAACTTCTATCTCTGGGGCGCGATGGGCGGCGCTGCGATGATCGGTCTCGGGCTCGCGCTGGCGCAGCCGGGCAAGCGCGTTGCCGTCATCACCGGCGACGGCGAGATGCTCATGGGCATGGGCGCGCTCGCTACGATCGGCATTCAACAGCCAGCGAACATGGCGGTGATCGTGTTCGACAACGAGATGTACGGCGAGACCGGCGGTCAGGCGAGCCACACCGCCGGCGGCGTCGACATGGTCGCGGTGGCGAAGAGCTGCCGCTTTCCGACCTGTCTCGAGGTGACCGACGAGGCGGGCCTCGCCGACCTCGCGGTGCGGCTGAAGCGTCTCGACGGCCTGCTGTTCGCGCGCGTCGCGATCAAGCCGGAGGAGCCGCCGCGGGTGTTGCCGGAGAAGGAGGGCGCGGTGCTCAAGCGCCGGTTCCGCGCGGCATTGGGCCTGACGCCGTAAGGGGTTGCCGACGGCCGGCGCCCCGCGCCGGCAGGGCCACTCCGCCTTGCGGCGTAAGGGCTTAACGGCCGCCGCGCGGTTCTGGACAGGGGCAGATCGCCCCATTATAACGCCCGCTCTCTGCTGGCCGCCCGTTCGGGCGGCTCCGGGCGCCCAGGTAGCTCAGTTGGTAGAGCATGCGATTGAAAATCGCAGTGTCG
>JBQCFB010000356.1:0-14876 GCA_051959715.1 Pseudolabrys sp. | reverse complement strand
CTTGTCCTTGGCGGTGAAGATGCCGGTGCACTCCATCGCGATGTCGACGCCGAGGTCCTTCCACGGCAGCTTGGTCGGGTCCTTCTCGGCCGTCACCTTGATGGCGCCGTTGCCGAGCGAGATCGTGTCGCCCTTGACCGTAACGGTGCCGGGGAAGCGGCCGTGCACGCTGTCGTAGCGCAGGAGGTGCGCGTTGGTCTCGACCGGGCCGAGATCGTTGATGCCGACGACTTCGACGTCCTTGCGGCCGCTTTCGGCGATGGCGCGCAGGATGTTGCGGCCGATGCGGCCGAAACCATTGATGGCAACGCGTACTGTCATGTGGGTCGCTCCCGGGTCTTAAGGTCTGCTTCCCCGTCTCCTTAGCTAAAGACGAGGATGCCCGGCACAAGGTCCGGGCATGATGGTTGTCAAAGCTTCTTCAGCGCTGCGTCGGCGATTGCCTCCGCTGTAATCCCGAAATGTTTGTAGAGTTCCTTGTACGGCGCGCTGGCGCCGAAGGAGTGCATGCCGACGAAGATACCGTCGGCGCCGATGATCGCATCCCAGCCCATGCGCACCGCGGCTTCGACGCCGATCTTGACCTTCGCGTCGCCGATGACCGCGCGGCGGACGTCGTCCGGCTGCTCGAAGAACAGTTCGAAGCACGGCACCGAGACGACGCGCGCGGCGACGCCCTTCTCGGCGAGCTTCTTGGCCGCGTCGACCGCGATCGAGACTTCCGAGCCGGTGGCGAAGATCGATACGTCCGCGCGGCCGTCCGGGCCGGCGATCTCGTAGGCGCCTTGCGCGCAGACGTTGTCTTCGTCGAGCCGGTTGCGAAGCTGCGGCAGGTTCTGGCGGGTCAGCGCCATCGCGCTCGGCCGGTCCTTGGCGCGCAGCGCCAGTTCCCAGCACTCCGCGGTCTCGACCGCGTCGCAGGGGCGGAAGACCATGAGGTTCGGGATCGCGCGCAGCGCGGCGAGATGCTCGACCGGCTGGTGCGTCGGGCCGTCCTCGCCGAGACCGATCGAGTCGTGCGTGAGGATGTGGATTGCGCGCTCGCCCATCAGCGCCGCGAGGCGGATGGCCGGGCGCGAGTAATCGGAGAAGACGAGGAACGTGCCGGAGTAGGGGACGATGCCGCCATGCAGCGCCATGCCGTTCATCGCCGCGGCCATGCCGTGCTCGCGGATGCCGTAATGGATGAAGCGGCCGGAGAAGTCGGCCGGCGTGATCGCCTGCATCGACTTGGTGCGCGTGTTGTTCGAGCCGGTCAGGTCGGCCGAGCCGCCGACCATCTCGGGCAGCGCGGGGATCAGGCTCTCGAGCGCGAACTCGCACGCGGTGCGGGTCGCGATCTCCTTCGGCGAAGCGGCAAGCTTCTCCTTGATCTCGCGCATGGCTTTCGTCAGCGCTGCGTCCGAGATCTCGCCGCGCATGCGGCGCTCGAACTCGGCGCGCTTGTCGCCCAATGCGGCGAGGCGCTTCGTCCAGGCGGCGTGCGTCGGCTTGCCGCGCGCGCCCGCTTCGCGCCAGGCCGAGAGGATGTCGGCGGGCACTTCGAACGGCGCGGAGCTCCAGCCGAGCTTCTCGCGCGCGCCCTTGATCTCGTCGGCGCCGAGCGGCGAGCCGTGCGACGACGACTTGCCCGCCTTGGTCGGCGCGCCGTAGCCGATCGTGGTCTTGCAGGCGATCATCACGGGCTTGTCGGACTTCTGCGCCTTGGTCAGCGCGGTGGCGATGGCTTGCGGATCGTGGCCGTCGATGCGCCACGACGCCCAGCCGGACGCTTCGAAGCGCTTCACCTGATCGGTCGAGTCCGACAGCGACAGCGCGCCGTCGATCGAGATGCCGTTGTCATCGAACAGCACGATCAGCTTGTTCAATTTCAGATGGCCGGCGAGCGCGATGGCTTCCTGGCTGATGCCTTCCATCAAATCGCCGTCGGAGGCGAGCACGTAGGTCTTGTGATCGACGACGCTCTCGCCGAACACGGCCGCCATGTGCTTCTCGGCGATCGCCATGCCGACGGAGGTGGCGAGACCCTGGCCGAGCGGGCCGGTCGTGGTTTCGACGCCGGCCGTGATGAAGTTTTCCGGATGGCCCGGTGTCTTCGAGCCGAGTTGGCGGAAGCGCTTGATCTCGTCGAGCGACACCGAGGAATAGCCGGTGAGGTAGAGCAGCGCGTAGATCAGCATCGAGCCGTGGCCGGCCGACAGCACGAAGCGGTCGCGGTCGGCCCAGTGCGGGTCGGTCGGATCGAATTTGAGAAACTGCGTGAACAGCACGGTCGCGACGTCGGCGGCGCCCATCGGCAGGCCGGGGTGGCCCGATTTCGCCTGCTCGACCGCGTCCATCGCAAGGGCGCGGACCAGATTGGCCATCCGCTCGTGGGACATGGCGGAGGCTCCTTCGCGGCGGTCTGCGGACGCCACGGCGGCCGACGACGAGGCTTGTGCGTTCATGGAAAATGGCCTGTTTCGTGGGGTGGATAGCATGTGACGCCCCCGAGTCAATGTGACCGGGCATGTGCAGGCGAGCCATGCACAGCGCGACGAATTCATCAGGGCATATCCTTCCAGCGGCGTTGACGAGCGCATTTCGTGACACGTAAGGTTCCGGGTCTAACCATCTGCCGCTGCAACGCTTTTCTGGAACTCACGCCGGGCGATGAACGAGCAGAGCACCATCGACGCTGCGGTGAAGCGCCTCGCTCTGGCGCTGGACGCGCTCGACGCCGCGGTCGAGCGGCGGCGCGACAGCGATCAGGACGAGGAGGCGCTCGCGCAGCAGCTGCATGACCTCGGCACCGACCGCAGCCGGCTGGCCGCTGCGCTCGATGGCGAGGCCTCGCGCGCGCGCCGGCTCGAGGCGGCCAATCGCGAGATCGCCGAGCGCCTCGACACCGCGATCGCCTCGATCCAGGCGGTCCTGACCACCCACGAGGGAGGCGGCTGAAGCGATGGGCCAGGTCAACGCCACCATTGCCGGGCGCCAGTACCGTCTCGCCTGCGAGGACGGCCAGGAGGACCATCTCCTCGCGCTCGCCAAGGACATCGACACCCGCATCATCGACCTGCGCCGCAAGTTCGGCGAGATCGGCGACACGCGGCTGACCGTGATGGCGGCGCTGATGCTGGCCGATGAGATGACCGAGACGCGGCAGAAATTCCGCGTGCTCGAGGAGGAGATTGCGGCGCTCAGGGAGGCGCGCGAGACCTCGGCCGAACGCGCCCGGTTCGCGGCCGATGCGGTGGTCGGCGCTTTCCATTCGGCGGCCGAGCGCATCGAGGGCATCACCCGCAAGCTCAACGAGACCGTCGGCGCGGGAACGGCGCCGGTCGGCTAGGGCGGCCCATGGCCGACGATATCGAAGCGCGCGTTCGCGGCAGCTTCGCGCAGCAGACGCTGATGCGCACGCTCGGCGCCGAGATTCTCTCCGTCCGCCCCGGCGCGGTCGAGATCGTCCTGCCCTTCGCCGAGCACATCCTCCAGCAGCACGGCTTCGTCCATGCCGCCGCGGTCGCCGCCATCGCCGACAATGCCTGCGGCTATGCGGCGCTCACCACGATGCCGCCCGACACGGCGGTGCTGACAGTCGAGTTCAAGATCAATCTCCTGTCGCCGGCCAAGGGCGAGCGCATGCGTGCCGCCGGCCGCGTCGTGCGCACGGGGCGGAACCTGGTGATCACCGCGGCGGACGTGTTTGCAGAATCCGGCGGTGAGTCGAAGCCGGTGGCGCTGATGACCGCGACCATGATGGTGGTGAAGGGCGATACCGGGCTGAAGAATTAAGCGTCCGGCCGCCAGTGGCGTCGGCTGTACGGAACGCCTACATTGGACGGGCGGGGCTGCGGGGTGCGTGAGGAGACACATTCCCCGGGGCCTTACGATCCCTAAGGGAGCTGTCCCTGGCCGGGCCCGTGGGCTCGGACATATGGCGCCCACCTACTTCTGTAGGTTCCCGGGATCAGCCTCCCACGGCTTTTGTGGCTCCGCACTTTTCTGACTGCCATCCGGATTTGCCGTTGCGCGGCGACCCGGAATGACTGCTAGAAGCGGTCATGACGTCAGACGCGACTATCTCCGACCAGAAAACCGAACTCCGTAACGCGACGCTCGCCAGGCGCGACGCGATGCCGGCCGACCTGCGCCAGCGTGGCGGAGAAATCATTGCCGCGCGGCCGTTTCCGGTGCCGGTCGCGCCGGGCCTGATCGTCTCCGGCTTCATGCCGCTGAAGAGCGAGATCAATCCGCTGCCGCTGATGAAGCGCCTCGCCGAGGCCGGAGCGAAGCTCGCCCTGCCGGCCATTGCCGGGCGCGGCCAGCCGCTCACCATGCGCGCCTACGCCTTCGGCGACGATTTCGCGCGCGGCCAGTGGGGCATCCGCGAGCCGAAGCCGGAACAGCCGGAGGTCTTTCCCGACGTGCTGATCGTGCCGCTGGCCTGCTTCGACCGCGCCGGCAACCGCATCGGCTACGGCGCCGGCTATTACGACATGACCATCCGCCGGTTGCGCGACATGAAGCGGGTCGTCGCCGTGGGGCTCGCCTTTGCGGCCCAGGAAGTCGCAAAAGTTCCCGCGACGGAGCGCGACGAGCGGCTCGATCTCGTGCTAACGGAGACGGACGTGATCGATTTCCGCGGAAGCTGATTGATGCGTATCCTTTTCGTCGGTGACATTGTCGGGCGCAGCGGACGCAACGTTCTGGTCAACAGGCTGCCCGGCCTGATCAAGGACTGGGCGCTCGACCTGGTCGTCGTCAACGGCGAGAACGCCGCCGGCGGCTTCGGCATCACCGAGACGATCTACTATGAGTTCATCGAGGCCGGCGCCGACGCGGTCACGCTCGGCAATCACGCGTGGGATCAGCGCGAGGCGCTCGTCTTCATCGAGCGCGCGCCGCGGCTGATCCGGCCGCTGAACTATCCCGCCGGCACGCCCGGTCGCGGCGCTGCGATGGTCGAGGCCAAGAACGGTGCGCGTGCGCTCGTCATCAACGCCATGGCGCGTATCTTCATGGATCCGATGGACGATCCGTTTCAGGCGATCGAGCGCGAACTGTCCGCTTGCCCGCTGGGGCAGGGCGCGGACGCCATCGTCATCGACTTCCACGGCGAGGCGACCAGCGAAAAGCAGGCGATGGGCTATTTCTGCGACGGCCGTGCCAGCCTCGTCGTCGGCACGCACACGCATGTGCCGACCGCCGACCATCGCATCATGCCCGGCCGCACCGCATTCATGTCCGACGTCGGCATGACCGGCGACTTCGATTCCGTCATCGGCATGAACAAGGACGAGCCGCTCAACCGTTTCCTGCGCAAGATCCCGTCGTCGAAGTTCGAGCCCGCGACAGGCCACGCGACCCTGTGCGGTCTGGCGGTGGAGACCGACGCGAAGGGGCTTGCCGTGAAGGTCGCTCCGGTGCGGCTCGGCGGCGCGCTGGAGGAGGCCCGGCCGGGCTTCTGGGGCTGAGCCGCCCGAGGATTTCTTTTTTGCCGCAGTCGGCCTATATAGCCGCGTCAAACCGACAGTCCGATCAACCCGTTACGCGTCGATAGATCAGCCATGGCCGGCCACTCACAATTCAAGAACATCATGCACAAGAAGGGGCGCGCGGATAAGGCGCGCTCCAAGCTGTTCAGCAAGCTCGCCCGCGAGATCACGGTTTCGGCGAAACTCGGCCTGCCGGACCCCGCCTTCAATCCGCGCCTGCGCGCCGCGATCCTCGAGGCGAAGGCCGAGAACATGCCCAAGGACAATATCGAGCGGGCCATCAAGAAGAGCCAGGGTGGCGACACCGAGAGCTACGACGAGATCCGCTACGAAGGCTATGCGCCGGGCGGCGTCGCCGTCATCGTCGAGGCGCTGACCGACAACAACAACCGCACCGCGGGCGAGGTGCGCGCGATCTTCACCAAGGCCGGCGGCAATCTCGCAACGACGGGCGCGGTGTCATTCATGTTCGATCATCAGGGCGTCGTCGAATACGACGCCAAGGTCGCGACCGCGGATCAGATGCTCGATGCGGCGATCGAGGCGGGCGCCGACGACGTCGTTTCCGACGAGAACGGCCACCAGATCGTCACGAAGATCGACACGCTGCACGAGGTTGGAAAGGCGCTCGAGGCGAAATTTGGCGAGCCGCGCAAGTCCGGCATGGTGTGGAAGCCGCAGAACACGGTCGCGGTCGACGACGAGGCGGGCGAGAAGATCCTCAAGCTAATGGACGCGCTCGACGACAATGACGATGTGCAGAACGTCTACGCCAATTTCGAGGTGTCCGACGCGCTCGTGCAGAAGCTGAGCGTGTAACGCTCGCGTTGCATCAAGCTCCGTTCGTTCCCGCGGACGCGGGAACCCAGGCTTTGCCAAGGTCGCTCAGCCCAACTGGGTCCCCGCTTTCGCGGGGACGAATGGAGTTTAAATTCGGCCCCCCGTCTCAAAACCCCTTCACAACCTCCGCCACGTGCTCGACGTAAGGCGGTTCGGCGAAGCAATCGCCGACAAGCTTGCGCCACTCCTGGAAATCGGCCGACTGGCGGAAATCGACCGTGTGGTTCTCCAGCGTCTCCCAGTCGACCAGCAGCCGATAGCGCTGCGGCTTCTCGTGCGAGCGCGCAAGGCGCATGCCCTTGCAGCCCTTGGCGCGCTTGAAGATCGGCGCGGCCTTGGCGACGCCGTCCTCGAACTGCTTCTCCATGCCGGGCTTGACGTCGATCTGGGCGATTTCGGTGATCATGATGGCTCCCGTCTTAAGGAGCGCCATTATGCGGCCGCTCTACCATCACGCCAAGTCTACTCGGCCGCCTGCTGGTCCATCGCGTCGATGAAGCCGCCGGACTGGTGGCGCCACAGTGCAGCGTAATGACCATCGCCGCGCAGCAGCTCGGCATGCGTGCCCTGCTCGACGATGCGGCCGGCGTCGAGCACGACGAGCCGGTCCATCTGCGCGATGGTCGAGAGCCGGTGCGCGATGGCGATCACCGTCTTGCCGCGCATCAGCGTGCCGAGGCTCTGCTGGATCGCGGCTTCGACCTCGCTGTCGAGCGCCGATGTGGCCTCGTCGAGAACAAGGATCGGCGCGTCCTTGAGGATCACGCGCGCGATGGCGATGCGCTGACGCTGGCCGCCGGACAGCTTGACGCCGCGTTCGCCGACATGGGCGTCGTAGCCGCGGCGGCCGAGCTGGTCCTCGAGGTCGAGGATGAAGTCGTGCGCATGCGCGAGCTTGGCCGCCTCGACGATCTGTGCGTCGGTCGCGCCGGGCCGGCCGTAACGGATGTTGTCGCGAATCGAGCGGTGCAGCAGCGAAGTGTCCTGCGTCACCAGCGAGATTTCCGCGCGCAGCGATTCCTGCGTCACCTCGGCGATGTCGCGACCGTCAATCAGGATGCGGCCGCCTTCGCGGTCGAAGAAACGCAGGAGCAGATTGACCAGCGTCGACTTGCCGGCGCCGGAGCGGCCGACCAGGCCGATCTTTTCGCCGGGCTTCACTGTGAGGGTGAGGTCCTCTATCACGCCGGCCTCGCGGCCATAGCCGAAGCGGACATGGTCGAAGGCGACTTCGCCGCGCGTGACGGTGAGCGGCTGCGCGTTCGGCTCGTCGACCAAAGTGTGCGGGCGGGCGATGGTCATCATGCCCTCCTGCACGACGCCGATGTTCTCGAAGATGCCGGTCACCTGCCAGGCGACCCAGCCCGAGGCCGAGACGATCTGCGTCGTCATCGGCAGCGCCATGGCGACCGTCCCGACGGTGACGTCGCCTTTGATCCACAGCGCAATGGCGAAAGCGCCGGTCCCGGTGATCAGCATCGCGTTGAGGATGTTCAGGGTGATGCCGAACAGCGTGTTCAGCCGCAGCCCGGCGTGGAAGCGGGCCGAGTGGTGGTCGATCGCCTCACGCACATAGGCGTCTTCGTCGCGGGCGCGCGCGAACAGCTTCACGGTGACGATGTTGGTGTAGCTGTCGACGATGCGGCCGGTGAGCATCGAGCGCGATTCCGACGTCGCCTTGGAGCGGTCGCGCATGCGCGGCACGAAATAGCGCAGCATCACTGCATAGGCGCAGAACCAGCAGATGACCGGGACCGCGAGCCACGGATCGGCATGCGCGAGCAGGAGCAGCGCGCTGGTGCCGTAGATGACGATGAACCAGACCGCGGTGAGGAGCTGCACCAGGCTCTCGCGGATCGACGGGCCCGTTTGCATCACGCGGTTGGCGATGCGCCCGGCGAAGTCGTTCTGGAAGAAGGCCCAGGACTGGCGCACCACGTGCCAGTGGTTCTGCCAGCGGATCCGGTTCGACACGTTCGCCGCGATCGCCTGGTTCATCAGGAGCTGCTGCAAACCGTAGACGGCGGGCCGCAGCACGAGCAGCACCGCGGCCATGCCCGCGAGCTCGGGCCAGTATTGCGCCAGGAGATCGGCCGGGCGCGCCTGCGTCACCAGCGTCACGACTTTGCCGATGAACACCGGGATCATGACGTCGAGCAGCGCGACGGCGAAGCCGGCGGCAAACAGCGCGAGGAACGCCGGCTTCGCCTGCGTCGCGACATGCCAATAGAACCCGGTCAGGCTCGTCGGCGGCACCGACTGCTCAGGCAGGCTGGTGATCTTCACCCATCGTTCGAACAGGCGGAACATGGTCTTTATCCAACGCGCCCGCGCGCAGAACCCGGCGGGTCCTGCGCGCGTAAACCTGGCGGAAATTGTCGAGTCGCGGGCGATCTAGCCCGGATTCGTGACGCAAGCGTGGCGCTGGTCAGCTTGACGCCCTCAGGCGCGGGCGTACTGCCCGCGCGCCAGGAAGCGGTCCTTCTGGTCCTCGGTCGCGGTATCGCGCACGGACTTGATGGTCGGAAGGATGGCCAGCATCTTCTTGACGGCGTCGCGGGCTTCCATCCGGTCGATCCAGGCTTTCACGTGCGGGCGCTTGCCGAGATCGATGGCGAGCAGGCCCACATTTCGCAGCCACGGGAAGGCAGCCATGTCGGCGATCGTGTACTCGTCGCCGGCGACGAAAGCATGCGACGCGAGCCGCTGCTCGTAGAGATCGAACAGCGTGTTGACCTGCGTGCGATAGCGCGCGTGGCCGTAGTCTTGCCCGGTCGGGGCGTATTTCGAGAAGTGCACGAGCTGGCCGGACATCGGGCCGACATTGGCCATCTGCACCATCAGCCACTGGATCGCGTCATACCGCTTGCGCGGGTCCTTCGGCAGGAACTTGCCGGTCTTCTCGGCGAGATAGATGAGGATCGCGCCCGACTCGATCACCGTGTAAGGCTTGCCGCCGGGGCCTTCGGAATCGACGATCGCCGGCACCTTCTTCAGCGGGTTGATCTTCTCGAATTCGGGCGTGAACTGCTCGCCCTTCCACACGTCCACCGTCTTCAAATTGTACGGCAGCCCGCACTCCTCGAGCATGATGAAGATCTTCTGCACGTTCGGGCTGGTCAGCGCGTAAAAATCGATCATGGATCCTCTCTCTTACCCCATTACGGCCCGCAATGGCGGGCGGGCGGTTTATAGCACCTGGCCTGCGCGTTGAGACGCGCCGCCGACGATCACCTTGGCGTGTTTTGAGCTTCTGAAAGCCCCGCCGCCTTGCGCAGGCAGTCGGGACACAGGCAGTCCTCGGTCTTGTCGCCGGGCATGGGCAGACGGGTGGGCATGGCCGCGCACCAGCACTCGGCCGACAGGCCGCAATCGAACGCCGCGCCGCAGCGGACGCAGGCGAGACGGCGTGGTTGCGGCAAGGGCTCGATCGCGGTCATGCGCTATTGCGGTTCGCCGCCGCCGATATAGCCGATGATCTTCCAGCCGTCGCTCGCCTTGGTGTAGCAAAGCTGGTCGTTGCCGAGTGGCGCGATCGAATCGACCGAGACGTAGCCCGGTTTGCCGGCCGGCGTGATGATGCGAAGGTAGCTTGGCACGTTGCTGGACGCTTCAGGCGCGACCCGCACCATGGCGAGCGACAGCTTGCCGATGATCGGCGCATTGGCCTGCGGCGCGCTGTGCACGTCGATGCCGTCCGAGGTCGGATAGCCCCATTCTCCTTCGTCGGTCTTGGTGGCGGCGACCAGCGCTTCGAATGCCTTGTTGTCGAAGGCGGGATCGGCCGGAGCGCACATGGCGCCGGCGCGCTGTGGAATGGGCGCGGCCGTCGGCTCCTCGGCATAGCTCGCGAGCATGTCCCAGCCTGCGGAGGCCGGACGGCCGAGCCCCAGCGCCGTCGAGAGATTGTCGATCCCGGGCTTCTTCTTGTCGGCGCCGTCGCCGTTCTCGCGCTCCCAGAAGAAGCCTTGCGCCGCCACCAGTTTCGCCAGCGCGGCGCGGTCCTTCTTCTCGGCGGCTGCGCCGAGCTGCTTGCGGAATGCCTCGAAGGAGGGATCGTCGATCGGCTTCGGCAGAGTGACGGCGACCGCCTTGTACGGTGCAGGCGGCGCCGGTTTCGGCGGGTTGCCCTGCGCCAATGCAGCGGTCGTCATGAGCAATGCGGCCGATGCCGCGATGAACCAATGGCTGCGCATGGATGTCGCTCCCTCGAGACAAGCCCGTCGGCGGGAGCCTAGCACGTTCGGAGCACGGAGGTTGAGCGGTGCGGCCCCGAGGTCTGTTCGGGTTCGGCGCTACTTCGCCGGCGTAAGCCGCAGAATGCGGCCGTCGGTCTCGTCGGTGAGCAGGTAGAGCGCGCCGTCCGGTCCCTGCCCTACGTCGCGGATGCGCCAGTGCAACTCGTGCAGCAGCCGCTCTTCCTTCACCGGCTTGCCGTCCTTCAACTCCAGCCGCGACAGCAATTGGAATTTCAGCGCGCCGTTGAACAGGCTGCCCTTCCAGGCCGGGAACAGATTGCCGGTGTAAAAGGTCATGCCGGAGGGCGCGATCGACGGCGTCCAATGCCAGACCGGATCGGTGACGCCCTCCATGCGCTGCTTGCCCGTGCCGACCGGCGAGCCGTCGTAATTCACGCCATAACTGACTTTCGGCCAGCCATAGTCCTTGCCGGGGGCGATCACGTTGATCTCGTCGCCGCCCATGGCCCCGTGCTCCTGCTCCCAGAGCGATCCGTCAGCCGGATTGAGCGTGAGGCCCTGCGGATTGCGGTGGCCATAGGACCAGATCTCCGGACGAGCGCCCGGTCTGCCGACGAAGGGATTGTCCTTTGGCGCGGCGCCGTCGGGCGTGATGCGGACGATCTTGCCGAGGTCGTTGTCGAGCGTCTGCGCCATGTCGCGGTCGGTGAAGTGCTCGCCATTTGTGACGAACAGGTTGCCGTCGCCCGTCTGCACGATGCGGCCACCGAAATGGTTGCCGCGCGAGGCGGGACCGTGCTGGCGATAGATGACGCGCAGGCTGGTGAGCCGGGGCGCATCGCCCGACTCCAGTGCGGCGCGTGCGACCGCCGTGCGGCCGCCACCGTCGAATGGCTCGGCATAGGAAAAATAGATCGTCCGGTTTTGCGCGAAGCCGCGGTCGAGGATGACGTCCAGCAAGCCGCCCTGGCCGCGCGCGAAGACCTTCGGCACGTCGCCGAGCGGCTCGGACGCCTTGCCGCTTTTGTCGACGATGCGCATGCGGCCGGGACGTTCGGTCACGAGCATGCGGCCGTCGGGCAGGAAGGCGAGCGACCAGGGATGATCGATATGTGACGCGACGGTGGTGACCGCGATCGGTCCGGCGGAAGAGGGGAAAGTCTGCTGGGCGAATGCCTGATTGCCACCGACTGTGGTCAGGGCCAGCGCAGCGGCGGCGAGCATCCGGACGCCCATGGTAGGGCTCAGTGACGGTGACGGCGTTGCTTGTCGGTCGGCAGGCTTAGAACCGTCAGGCCGCCCATGCCGATGAACAGGAGGCCGAGGATCAGCGCCACGGCGAACAGGCTGCCTTCGTGCCCGACCACGTCGCCGATGACGTCGGCGCGGGCGATGCCGGCGGTAACCACAGTGGCAGCAATGATGGTGCCAAGCGCGAGTCCGATACCGGCGACGAGCTCGGCAACTACGGCGATACGGCGCTGCCGCCCGAGCTTGCGGCCCGCGGGCGGTATGAATCCGGTCGTTTCAATGGGCTGGCGCATGGCGAACCCTCAGGGTCTGGTCCCTTACTAATGAACCTGAAGGTAAATGGTTGCAGAACCCGGCACCGGTTCGACCCGATTGCGGCGCCCCCGTCGAGGAACCAGGGCATTTTCGTGACTTGGGTTAAGCAAAGGTTAACGGCCGCAGGTCGTCACTGCGCCGCGACGAGATCCTGCGGCTGCCAGGCCATGGGCACGTAGCGGGGCTCTGCCGCGACGCGGGCGAGCCAGCGGCGCACGGCCGGGTAGCCGGCGAGGTCGTAATCGCACTGCTCGGCCACGTGCGTGTAGGCGTAGAGCGCGATGTCGGCGACCGTGAAATGTCCGGCGACGAAGAAGTCGTGTTTGGCCAGATGCGCTTCCATCACGCGCAGTGCGCGATGGCCGTTTTCCATCCAGTCCTCGAGCGCGTGACTTTGCAATTCGCGCCCGCCCTTGATCAGGCAGAGCCAGAAATACGCCGCGCCGATGTTCGGCTCGAGGCTGTGCTGCTCGAAGAACATCCATTGCAGCGCTTCGGCGCGCTCGATGCGGTCCTCCGGCGCGAGCCGCGAACCGATCGCGACATACCAGAGGATCGCGTTCGACTCGGCGATGTGCCGTCCCGGCGCCACTTCGAGCAGCGGCACCTGGCCGCTCGGGTTCATCGCGAGGAATTCCGGCGTGCGGCTTTCGCCCTGGAGGATGTCGACCTCGACGAGACGATAGGGCACGCCAAGGCGCGCCAAAGCGAGGCGAACCTTGTAGCTGTTGCCCGATCGCTGCATCGAATAGAGCGTGTACATGCGCCGAAGCGGCCCCCGCAAAGTGACGGCGCGATCAAGCGCGTCAAGTCCGGCAATAGCAAGGCTCGAGGAATGACAATTCAGTGACCGTGGCAGCAATCGGCGCGAGGCGCGTTCTTTCCGCGGCAGCTTGACGCGTATTTTATTCTGCGGGGACGAGCGTGGGCTCGATCAGGCCTATCGCGCCGAAACGGGCGCCGCGGATGATCGCACGCGCAACCGGCAACGAAGCCCCTGCAATGCAGAGGCCGGCGAAGATGTCGACGAAGTAGTGTCCGCCGTCGACCGGCACAGACAGGATCATCACGATGTTGAACGCCAGAGCGATCCAACGCAGCACCGGGACAGGCCACAGCGCGGCGATGAACAACAGGCCGAGCGCGGCGTGCAGGCTCGGGAACGTGATGATCCCGTCCGCGCCGCTTGCCATCAGCAGCCGGAACGTGCCGTCGCGCAGACCGTGGAAGACCGGCAGATACGTGCCGTGCACGACCGGCACGATGTCGAGACCGGACGCGTCCCCGAGATTGAGAAAGCCCCAGACGCCTTCGGCGGGCACGATGGCGGACACCACGATGGTCGCGATCGTGGTGAGAACGAAGGCGAGCATGTAGGTGCGCAGCCACATCAGGCGTCCGGTGAAGGCGAGCACCAGCACCACGAGGGCGGTCTGCGGCAGGAGGCTGTCATAGGCGACCTGGAAGAGCGGATGGATGGCGGCGTGCGCGTCCATCCAGTTCAGCCAGGCCGGCCAATCCAGGGCGGCGGCCGTATCGACCGCGTTCAGCCAGCGATCGTGAAGGGGCAAATCGAGGCTTGCGGCGATATAGGACAACGGGGCGGCGACGGCGGCGAAGGCGACGAGTTGGGCGGTCGCGCCGAGCCCTGCCGCCAGGCGGAATTCGGCCAGTTGCGTCTCGTACACGTACTGTGCGGCCAGGAACGCCAAGGTCGCTGCGCCTGGAGCCTCCATCGAGCGCCAGACGACGCGGAACGGCGTGGTCAGGGCCGCGATCGCAACGATTACGCCGACCGCCGCGATCAGACCCCAGATGATCCGGTCGGTCCGCCGCAGCCCCGCCGCTTCCCAGCCCATACGCCCGGTTCCCATTGAGGTCCGATGGTTTCGCTCAATGGTTGCACTCGTTCCGGTTGTATTTGCGTAAAATCAATCCCGACAATTCGATCTTTAAGGCTGCTGCTCACACGCGCAGTCGCAGCGGCGCACCGCATGGCTGGCCCATCAACAGGGTTGATAGATTGATCAGTTCTTGCGACTTGCCGCGGCCGCATTAATGGGCCAAACCCACGCCCGAAACACGCGTTTTGACCGCGACTTCGGAGCTTTCCATGGCCTTCCTCGCCGACCATCTCAAGCGCATCAAGCCGTCACCGACCATTGCGGTGACGGATAAAGCGCGGCAGCTGAAGGCGGCGGGTCGCAACGTCATCGGCCTGGGCGCGGGCGAGCCGGATTTCGACACGCCCGAGCACATCAAGGAAGCCGCGATCCGGGCCATCAAGGAAGGCCGCGCCTCCAAGTACACCGCGGTCGACGGCATTCCCGAGCTCAAGGCCGCCGTCGCGCAGAAGTTCAAGCGCGAGAACAAGCTCGAGTACAAGCCGTCGCAGATCACCGTCTCGGTCGGCGGCAAGCAGGTGCTCTACAACGCCTTCATGGCGACGCTGAACCCGGGCGACGAGGTCATCATCCCGGCGCCGTATTGGGTGAGCTATCCCGACATGGTGCTGCTCGCCGGCGGCAAGCCGGTCGAGGTCGTCAGCGGCATGGATAAAGGTTTCAAGATCACGGCCGAGGCGCTCGAGCGGGCGATCACGCCGAAGACCAAGTGGTTCCTGTTGAACTCGCCGTCGAACCCGACCGGCGCGGCCTATACGCGCGCCGAGCTGCGCGCGCTCGCCGACGTCCTGATGAAGCATCCGCACGTGCACGTCATGACCGACGATATGTACGAGCATCTCGTCTATGACGACTTCGAGTTCACGACGCCGGCGCAGGTGGAGCCC
>JBQCFB010000355.1:0-2955 GCA_051959715.1 Pseudolabrys sp. | reverse complement strand
TACTGGCCTTTACCCGTGACGAAGCGGATGTCTTCCTTCCGGCGCACCGCCGCGCCGATACCGGTCGCGCTCATGGCGGTCTCCTCCCAGTTGACTGTTGATCCGACTTTCGCCGGCGGCGGGGAAGCGCCGCCGCTCCCTTACGCCATCGCCTTCGCGCCGGCCGCGATCGCTTTCACGATGTTGTGGTAGCCGGTGCAGCGGCACAGGTTGCCGTCGAGCTGCTCGCGGATCGTGTGCTCGTCGAGCTCGTTGCCGTTGCGGCGCACGATGTCGAGCGCGGCCATGATCATGCCCGGGGTGCAATAGCCGCACTGGAGGCCGTGATGCTCGCGGAAGGCCTCCTGCATCGGGTGCAGCTTGCCGCCCGGCTCAGCCAGGCCCTCGATCGTCGTGATCTTGGCGCCTTCGCACTGGAGGGCGAGCGTCGTGCAGGACTTCGCGGCGACGCCGTCAATGTGGATGACGCAGGCACCGCACTGGGAGGTGTCGCAGCCGACATGCGTGCCGGTCAGCCTGAGATTTTCGCGCAGGAATTGCACCAGCAAGGTGCGCGCTTCGACTTCGCCAGAGACGGGTTTTCCATTCACCGTCATAGACACGGCTGGCATCGCATTCCTCCCACTTCAGGTCCGAATCGCTCCCTTTTCGCCGTCAGCCACGACCTGGCAACGGCAGGAGCATGAAATCGCGCCGATTTCATCGGTTTCGGCTTGGAACAGTTCACAAGTGTGGACCCCGAGCGCCGTTCCGGTCAAGCCGTCCGAGCGCCGCGCGCGGCTGTCCGGCGGTACAACCGTCAGGATTTCTCGACGGTTGCGGCAAAGTTCTTGAAGAAGTCGTCGGCGAGCTTCTTGGCGGCGCCGTTGACCAGCCGCTGGCCGAGCTGCGCCAGCTTGCCGCCGATCTGCGCCTCGACGTTGTAGGTGAGCAGCGTGCCGCCGTCCTTGTCGGTGAGCGCCACAGTCGCCCCGCCCTTGGCAAAGCCGGCGACGCCGCCGTCGCCCTCGCCCGAGATCTTGTAGCCGTTCGGCGGGTCGAGGTCGGTGAGCTGCACCTTGCCTTTGAAGCGCGCCTTCACCGGCCCGATCTTGGTGACCGAGACGGCCTGGAATTCCGTGTCCGAGGTCTTGTTGAGCTCCTCGCAACCGGGGATGCAGGCCTTGAGAACGTCGGCATCGTTGAGCTTCTGCCATACGACCTCGCGCGTGGCGGGAAGCTGGACCTCGCCCGTCATCGTCATCGCCATCGGTGCCGTCTCCTTTGCCGCGAAACCCGAAGGTCTGCACTTAAGGCCTTGCGGCCGTCCTGAAAAGGCCTTTGCAGGAAGACCCGCCTTCGCCTAATGGGTGGCTGACGCCCGCCCGCCAGGGCGGCAAACAAGAATTCGAGGGGGAGAAACGCGATGCCGACCATCACCGTCGACGACGGCTGTCCGATCAATGTCGAGGTCACGGGCCGCGACGATGCCCCGCCGCTGATGCTCTCGAACTCGCTCGGCACCGACCTGCACATGTGGGACGATCAGGCGGCGGAGTTCGCCAAGCATTTCCGCCTCATCCGCTACGACCGGCGCGGGCACGGCAAGTCCGGCGCGCCGAAGGGGCCGTACAGTTTCCACCGCTTCGGCCGCGACATCTTGGGCGTCCTCGATGGCCTCGGCATCAAGAAGACCAACTGGTGCGGCCTGTCGATGGGCGGCATGGACGGTCAGTGGCTTGGAGCCAACGCGCCCGATCGCGTCGGCAAGCTGGTCCTCGCCAATACCAATTTCTACTACGCCGATAAGGCGCCCTGGGCCGACCGCATCAAGTTTGTCCGTGAAAAAGGTCTCGAGGCGCTGGTCGCCCCCAATATGGAACGCTGGTTCACCAAAGGCTTCCGCGACCGCGCGCCGGAAGCAATCGCGCGCATGACGAAGATGTTCGTCGGCAGCAACCGCGAGGGCTACGTCGGCTGCGTCGAGGCGATCCGCGACATGGATTTCCGCGCCAGCAATCCGACGATCAAGGCGCCGACGCTCGTCATCGTCGGCGCGCAAGACCCCGCGACGCCGCCCGTCGCCGGCGAGACCATCGCCAAGGCGATCCCCGGCGCGAAGCTCGTATCGCTCGACGCCGCGCACATCTCCAATGTCGAGCAGCCGCAGGCCTTCACAAAGGCCGTGCTCGACTTCCTCACCTGACGCGGAGAACGTCTCATGGACGAACGCGAACGCTACGAGCGCGGCATGGCGCAGCGCCGCAAGGTGCTGGGCAATGCCTGGGTCGACCGCTCGCTCAAAAACAAGACGCCGTTCAACGAGGAGTTTCAGGACTTCATCACCCGCGCCGCGTGGGGCGAGGTCTGGACGCGCCCGCATTATGACGAGCGCACGCGCCGCATCCTCGTCATCGGAACGATGCTCGCGCTCGACAAGTGGGAAGAATTCCGCATGCACGTGCGCGCCGCACTGACCGAAGGCGGCTTCTCGCACGACGACATCAAGGAGATCATCCTGCAGCAGGCGATCTACTGCGGGGTGCCCGCGGCCAATCACGCCTTCAAGGAGGCGACGGCGGTCATCGACGAGGTCGCCAAGGCCAAGTAGCGGACATGAAAAGGCGAGCCTAGAGGCCCGCCGATAGTCCGCTGAGTGCGCGGGACACTTCGTCCAGCTTTTCCGTCACCACGCTCGTCGCCTCCTGCATCACGAACCAGGCAAGGCAGCCGCGCAGTCCCCACAGCAATAGCGTCGCGACGATGCGATCGAGCATGGGGTTGGCTCGCGGTGGCCGGCGCGCCGGTTACGGATGCAGAGCCGTGGTCGGCATCGCCTGCGACGCGTCGCCCTCGACGGCAGGCTCGATGATCGGCATCGCCAGCACGTTGCGTTCGGCGATGCACAGGGCGAGTGCAAGACACGCGAGCAGGATCTGGACCGCGAATTCGCGGACGATCTCGGCATTGCTCGAC
>JBQCFB010000354.1:0-10275 GCA_051959715.1 Pseudolabrys sp. | reverse complement strand
CTTGGTGTGGATGATCGTCATCGTGCCGTTGATCTCGAGCAGCGCGATCTCCTTGTTGAAGGCCTTGGCGTGCTTGATGAAGATGTCGGCCGCCTCCTCCGGATGCTTGGCCGTGTAGTCCCAGCCGCGCTGCGAGGCGCGTAGGAAGCGCTTCATCGCGTCCTGGTGCTTGGGATCCTTGAGCCAGTCATTGTTGGCAATGATCGCACTCGACAGCGTCGTCACGCCGGCCATGTCGTAGAGCCGCGTCCAGCCCATCTTGACGCCGGACTGGAGCTGCATGCGCGGGCCCTGGTCCATGAAGTAACCGAGCAGCGAGTCGGCCTGCTTGTTGAGCACGGCCTGCTCCTTCGCCGCCGGATTGGCGACGGTGATGAGCTGCACGTCCGAGACCTGCATGTTCAGCTTGCCCATGAAGGCGGTGAAGATCGCGAGGCTGGCGTCGCCGGCGGTGATGGCGATGCGGCTGCCCTTGATCTCGCTGACCTTGGTCGGCTTGGCCGCGTCGGCGCGGTAGATGAACGACATCGGGCTCTGCTGGAGCGTCACGCCGACGGCCTTGATCGGCATGCCGGCCGAGATGCCGCGCATCATCGTCGCGGCGTCGACATAGGCGACCGGGTTGGTCGAGTTGGCGACGAGCTGCGCCACCGTGGTCGAGCCCGAGCCTTCGAGGATTTCGACGTCGAGCCCTTCGTCCTTGTAAAAGCCCTTGTCGAGCGCGACGAAGAACGGCGCGTGCTCGCCGTACAAGGTCCAGTTCAGGCGGAACGGGAATTTCTCCTGCGCGCTGGCGGGCGCAGCGAACGCCGACACGGCCACCGCCGCGATCAGCGACAGCATCAGACCACTACGTTTCATCGCCTTCTCCTCCCTGGATGAGCCTCGTACGGGACGAAGCCCTCGTTTGTTGATCGCCCCCGCCGCGCGGGCCTCACGCCCGGCAGCGGCCTTGGTTACATCGTGCCGGTCTCCTGCACCCGGTGCGTGACGTGCCACGGGATCAGGAAGCTTTCGAGCAGTTCCACGAGGTAATAGAAGACGAGGCCGATGATGGTCAGCGCGACGATGGTCGCGAACATCAGCGACGTCTGCATGTTCGAATTGGTGACGAGCAGCAGATAGCCGAGCCCCTTGTCGGCGCCGACGAACTCGCCGACCACCGTGCCGGCGATGGCGAGCGTCGCCGCGACCTTGAGGCCGCTGAACAGGTAGGGCAGCGAGGTCGGCAGGCGGAATTGCGAGAACACCTGCCAGCGGGTCGCGCCCATCGAGCGCGCGAGATCGCCCATCTCCGGCGACATGGAGCGCAAGCCGACGGCGGCGTCGATGACGATCGGGAAGAACGAGATCAGGAAGGCGACGAGGATCTTCGGCGTCGCGCCGACACCGAACCAGACGAGGAACAGCGGCGCGATCGCCACCTTCGGCACGATCTGGAAGAACAGCATCGTCGGCATGACGAATTCGTTGAAGCGGCGCGACGAGGTGATGGCGATGGCGAGCGGGATCGCCACCGCGACCGCGAGCGCATAGCCGGCGAGCATCTCGTAGACGGTGACCCAGCCGTGTCGCAGCAATCCCGGCAATTCGTCGATGAAGGTGTGCGCGATCGCCGTCGGAGTCGGCAACAGATAGGGCGGCACTTTCCAGATAATGACGAAGAGCTGCCAGGCGAGCAGGAACGCGACGATGCCGACCAGCGGCGTCAGCTTCCTGAGCGCGCGGTAGCTGCCCGGCGGGCCGTTGGCCGTGTCCTGTTTCGCGGTATCGCTCACGAGCGCCATCGTCCTTCCTTCACGTCCATCGTCTTGAATGCGTGGTTGTCATCAGCGTAGCAGAGCCCTCAAGCCGGTAAAGCATCGCGCAGCCGCGCGGCAGGTTGCAGGCTGCGGCGAATTGTGTCGGCGATCGCGACGCCGAGGCCGGGCCCCGCCGGCACCGGCATGACGTCGCCGCGCGCGCGGAACGCGGCGTCGCTCGTGCCGCGCTCGGCGATGTATTGCGGGCCGTTGAGCGCAGCCGGCAATTCGAGCCCGGCCCACGAGAAGAAATGCGCCGACGCCGCCATCGACAGTTCCGGATCGGTCAGGCCCGAGGCGAACAGCAGGAGGTCGTGGTCGCGCAGCAGCGTTGCGATGCGCGTCGCATTCCACAGGCCGCCGCAGCGCGCCACCTTCATGGCGATGCCGTCGAACATGTCGAGCGCGATGAACTCGGCGACTTCGGCCGGCGCGACGATGCCCTCGTCCATCAGGATCGGCAGTGCGCCCTGATGCTTGAGCGCCCGGTAGTCACGCATGCGGTTCGGCGGCAGCGGCGATTCCAGCGCCTTCAACCCGAGATCGGCGAATTTCGGCGCCATCTCCTGCGCCGTGTCGAGATCGTAGCTGGTATTGGCGTCGCACCAGTGAAAGCCGCGCGGCGAAAACGACGTCACCAGCCGGACGAGCTCAGCATCGTAGGTTGTGCTTTGGGGGTAACCGACCTTGACGTTGAAATTGGAATAGCCGAGCGCGCGGCCCTGCTCGAGCACCTTCTCCGCGCCGGCGAGCGTCGGTGCGTTGACGGTCCAGCTCAGGCGAACGCGATCGGTCTTCGCGCCGCCGAGCAGCGCCGTCACCGGCTTGTTCGCCTGTTTGCCCCAGAGGTCGTAGCAGGCGAGATCGATCGCCGCCTTGGCGAGCGGCTGCCCGACCGAGAAGGACGGCCGGATTGCGCGCTCCATGCGCGCATGGATATCGGCAATGTCGCTCGGATCGGCGCCGAGGATCACCGGTGCGAGGTAATGCCGCAACGTGGTCTCGACGGATTCGACGGTCTCGTAGGTCCAGGTCTCGATCGGCACGGACTGGCCGAAGCCCTCGACGCCGTTTTCATCGACCAGCCGCAGCACGACGGTCGGCCGCGCCTGCGTCTTGAAGAACTTGAACTCGCCGACCAGGGGATAGTCGACGCGCGCAATATCGACGCTGACGATACGGGCCATTCGTCACGAGCCTTGGGTCGCAGTCCTCGGATCCCCCCTGATTTTGACGCGCCCGGGAGGTTGCCAGCGAGTTTAACTATCTGGTTAGATCGGGGAAGCGAAAAATTCGCCCTGCCGCGCGGTGTCCGCCACGGGCGGCGGAAAAGTCGAATGCGGACAAGGAGATGAGCCAGGTGGCCGGCGCCCCCAGCTTCCGTGTCAGCGAGGTCCGCCTCTATGAGCGGCCGGTGCGGCTACGCATGCCGTTCCGCTTCGGCGTGGTCACGCTGCGCGAGGCGCCGCAGGCTTTCGTGCGCGTGCGCATCGAGGACACGGCCGGCCGCAGCGCCTGGGGCGCGAGCGCGGAGCTGCTGGCGCCGAAATGGTTCGACAAGAATCTCTCGCTCTCGAACGAGGACAATTTCGAGCAGTTGCGGCTGGCGCTCCAGCTTGCCGCTGCGGCCTATACGGGCGACGCCACGCCGCGCACCGCCTTCGGCCATTTCGCCGCGCATTATGCGGCGCTGATCGCGGCCGGCGCCAAGCGCGGTCTCAACAAGCTCACCACGAATTTCGGCCCGGCGCAGATCGACCGCGCCGTCCTCGATGCGCTGTGCCGCATGCAGGGCGTGTCGTTCTATGACGCGGTGCGCGGCAATCTCGCCGGCATCGATGCATCTCTGCTGCCCGATCTTGGAGACCTCGCCGGCTTCGACATGCCGCGCTTCCTTACGAGCCTTAAGCCCGCGGCAAGCGTCGCAGCGCGGCACACGGTCGGCCTGGTGGACGTCATCGCCGGGCACCCGAAGCAGGTGAACGACGGCCTGCCGGAATCGCTCGAAGAAGTCGTCGCCGACTACGGCCACACCTATTTCAAGCTCAAGGTCGGCGGCGACGTCGACGCCGATCTGGCGCGGCTGACCGAGATCGCCGCGGTGCTCGACCGCATCGAGACGCCTTATGTCGTCTCGCTCGACGGCAACGAGCAGTACAACGATCTCGGCGCGCTCCAGGCGCTGTGGCGGAAGATGGCGGAGGCGCCGGCGCTGAAACGCCTCGTCGCCAGCATCCTGTTCATCGAGCAGCCGATCACCCGCGCGCATGCACTCGATGCCGACGTGTCTTCGCTATCCGCAATCAAGCCGGTGATCGTCGATGAATCCGACGACGGCCTCGACGTGTTCCCACGCGCCAAGGCGCTCGGCTATCGCGGCGTGTCGTCGAAGTGCTGCAAGGGGCTGTACAAGTCGATCCTCAACGCCGCGCGCTGCGCGGTGTGGAATGGCGCGGGCGGCGCATACTTCATGACCGGCGAGGACCTGACGACGCAGGCGGGCCTCGCCGTGCAGCAGGACCTGGCGCTGATCAATCTGATCGGGCTCACCCACGTCGAGCGCAACGGCCATCACTACGTCAACGGCATGGCGGACCTGCCCGAGGCTGAGCAGGCCGCGTTCCTCACCGCGCACCCGGACCTGTACGAGAAGAGCCACGGCGCCGTGCGATTGAAGATCCGCCACGGCAAGCTGTCGATCGGCTCGCTCGGCGGCGCCGGCTTTGCATCCGGCGCCCTGCCCGACTTTGACGAAATGACGCCGATGCCCGCGTCTCAGTTCCGCCCTTCGTAGAGGTCGCGGCCGCGCGCCAGCGCGCGAATCTTGCCGTCGGCGATGCCGCGCTTGAGCATCCAGAAGCCGCAGTCGGGGTGGATGTATTTCACGCGGCCCGGCCCCAGCACCTTGTCGGCGCGCTCGATCGCGCACGCGATCTGCTCGGGCGTCTCGACCACCGTCTGCTTGATGTCGACGACGCCGAGGCCGAAGCCGATCTCGGGCCGCAGGCCCTTGAACACATCGAGCTCCTCGGCCGGCCGGTGCGCGTTCTCCATCACGATGTGGTCGACGTGCAGTTCGTTGAGATAGGCGATGAGCTCGCCCCAGCCGCCCCTCTGGATCGACTGGCCGCCGTAATTGCCGAAGCACAGATGCACGGCCGGCGTCGTCTTCACCGCCTTGAGCACGCGGTTCATCGCCTCCGCCGCCCATGTCCATTCTTCCGGCGAGCCCGGCAGGTTGGCCTCGTCGATCTGCACCACCTCGGCATCGATATGCTTCACCTGCTCGGCGAGCACGTCGGCGATGGCGAGCGCGAGCTCCGAGACGTGCTTGTAATGCGTGTCGAGCAGCATCTTGGCCAGCATGTGCGGGCCAGTGAGCGTGAACTTCAGCGGCTTGGTCGCCAGCGCCTTGGCGCGCGCGCAGGCCGTCGGCAGATCGAGCGAGCCGGGCCCGACCGAGCCCTCCACCACGGCCGGCGGCCGCGTGCGGAAGGCGTGCGGCTTCGACTGCTTGAAGGCCATCCATTCGGCGAGCCCGATCTCGTTGCGCACCCCCGACATGGGCCGCACGAAATACTCGATCATGCCGTTGGTCTCGGGGTGGTTGACGTCGAACCGGTAGAGCTCGCCGTCACAGACGACGTCGATGCCGGCCATTTCCTGCGTGTTGATGACGACGCGCGTGGCGTCGATCAGCGCCTGCTCTGACGGCAGCGCGACGAGCCAGTCCGGCACCGGATAGGAACCGACGGTCGTGGTCTTGATGCGATGAGCCATAGTCTGAACTGCCCCCGAAAAAACTGTCGTTGATTGCCGTCAGGCCGCCTTCGCCCGCTTCGAGGCGATCGCCGCGCCCTCGACCAGCGCCTGGAACTTCGCCCAGACGATGCTCTCGTGGATCTCGTCATTGCCGGCGAAGCTGGCGAAGCCGCAATCGGTGCCGGCGATGACGCGCTCGCGGCCGAAGGCGCCGATCCAGTAGCCGAGCCGTTGCGCGATCAGCTCCGGATGCTCGACCATGACGTTCGACTGCGTGATCATGCCCGGGATCATGACGACGTCGTCCGGCAGCTTCGCGTCGCGCCAGCTCGTCCATTCGTGCTCGTGCCGCGGGTTCGCCGCCTCGAACGAGAACGCGCCGGCCTTGATGCGGCCGAGGATGTCGAGGATGTGCTTGACCTCGATGTCATGCACGCGCGGGCCGAAATTGATGCCGTAGCAGGTGTGGAAGCGCACGCGGTCCTTCGGGATGCCGCGCAGCGCGTGGTTGATCGCCTCGACGCGCATGGCGATCCACTTGCGGCAGTCGTCCATGCTCTTGTTCGGATGGCAGACGTAATAGGTGACGAGATGCGGGTCGTCGACCTGCACGAGGAAACCGGCGTCGACGATCGCCCTGTATTCCTGGCCGATCGCCTCGGCGAGCGCGAACAGGTAATCCTCTTCGCTCTTGTAATAGGCGTTGCGGTTCCAGTCCTCGATGCTCGAAATCGACGTCGCCGGCACGAAGGCTTCGGCGACCTTCACGCCGCCGAGCGCGGCCTTGAGATTGTCGAGGTCGTTCTTCAAATCGGCCGCGCCCTTGTAGGTGACCGGGCCGGTGCAGATGAGGTGCTTGTGCCGGGTGTGCACGTTCTTGAGTTGCGGCGCATAGAAATCGGGAAAGGCCTCGACCTCGCGCGATCCGGCCCATGGGCTCTGGTTGCGATCGGCGGAGTCGACCTCGAAGCCGCCGAGGCGGTCATTGATGTAGGTGATGAAGCTCGGCTTGCTCATCTCGCCGTCGCTGACGACGTCGATGCCGAGATCGGCCTGCTTCTTCACGATCGCCGCGACGGCGTCCCTCACCCGCGCGCGATAGGCGGCCTCGTCGCCCTTGTCGCCGCGCTGCCGCGCAGCCCCCATGGCCAGGAGATCGGCTGGCCGCGGCAGGCTGCCGACATGGGTCGTCAGGATGCGGTCGGCGCTGCTGCGCATGGGGCGTTCTCCCGGCCTGTTCCTGTTCTAACTAACTGGATTGTTACTCCGCGGGCGGCCGGGCGCAAGCGCCCTGGGTGGGTCGCGGTGGCGGGCTGTGTTTCGTGGGCATTCACTGACCGTCACCCTGAGGTGCTTGCGCGCGCCAGCGCGCAAGCCTCGAAGGGTCTCGGAGTCAGAGGTCCTTCGAGGCGCGCCTATGGCGTGCTCCTCAGGACGACGGAAGGGGAGCGCTCAGCCCTGCACGACCGTCACATGCGTGCCGACCGGCACGCGATTGTAGAGGTCGATGATGTCCTGGTTGAGCAGGCGGATGCAGCCGCTCGAGACGGCATGGCCGATGCTGTCCGGCTCGTTGGTGCCGTGCAGCCGGAAGAAGGTGTCGTGGCCGTCGCGGTAGAGATAGAGCGCGCGTGCGCCGAGCGGGTTTTCCAGTCCGCCCTTCATGCCGCCGGCATAGGCGCGGTAGCGCGGCATCGCCGCCATCATGGTCGCGGTCGGGGTCCAGTGCGGCCATTTCTCCTTGCGGCCGATGATCGCACTGCCGCGGAAATTGAGCGCCTCGGCGCGGCCGACGCCGACCGAATAGCGCAGCGCATTGCCGTCCTTCAGCACCAGGTACAGCTTCCGCTGCGGGATGTTGACGACGATGCTGCCCGGCTTCTCGCTGCCGCGCCACGAGACCTCTTCGCGCATCAGGCCCGGATCGATCGATTCCACCGCCGGAACCGTGTAGTCGCCGTCATTCACGGTTCCATAATCGCCGCCAGACAGCACGTCGAAGCCCTGCCGGCCGCAGGCCGCGAGCAGGAGCGGCAGCGAGGCGGCGAGGATCGTGCGGCGGCTGATGGTTTCGATCTTGGGGGAAAGCTCGGGACGCTTACGCATACGGAAATACCGTTCTTTTTTGTGTTGCGGCAGCATTGTGCGCAGCAACAGGCGCGCACGCAACATCATCGTGGCGCGCGCGCCGCAACTTCACGCAGGCGTGTTGGAGGCGTCGCCGCACATCACCGCCGCTTGTCGGCGTCGTACTCGTCGCTGCAATAGCTGCCGCCCTGGTAGCGATCGCCGACCGGATCTGGCGTCATCTTTGCCTGCGCCGCTTCCGCTTCACTGCGATAGGTCTCGGCGACGCCCGACGGCTTGTAGCCGTAGCGGCGGGCATTGCTGTTGTCCCACCACGCGGCGGCGTTGTCGGAGCAGCCGTAGAAGATCTCGAACTTGATGTCCGGATGCTCGAGGCCGATGCGGATCAGCTGCACCAGGTCTTCGGGCTTGAGCCAGATCGACAGGCGGCGCACGTCGATCGGCTTGTCGTTGACGTTGCCGATGCGCAAACAGGTAACGCCGAGGCCGTGCTTGTCGGAATAGAAGGAGCCGACCGCCTCGCCGAACGCCTTGCTGATGCCGTAGCGGCTGTCGGGCTTCACCGTGACGTTGACGCCGATCTTGTCGGAGCGCGGATAGAAGCCCATGGCGTGGTTCGACGACGCGAACACGACGCGCTTGACCTTGGCGCGGTAGGCGGCCTCGAACAGGTTGTAGCAGCCGACGATGTTGGCGTTGAGGATGGTCTGCCACGGGCCTTCGACCGAGAAGCCGCCGAGCGCGATGATGCCGTCGACGCCATCGACGATCTTCTCGACCGCGGCATAGTCGCCGAGCTCCGCCTGGACGAAGTCCTCGTCGTCACGCAGGTCGGCCGGACGGCGGATGTCGCTGACGCGCAGCGTATAGACGCCTTTCAACAGCTTGCGCAGCCGCGTGCCGACGTCGCCGGCAGCACCGGTCAGCAGAACTTTCTTCATGTAGATACTCGTGTGTCGCTTGCGTTGGGGGACTCTTTTGCCGCGCGCTGCTCGGCGGCGATCATTTCGTAACGGCGCCGGCTGTTGAGCAGATGCCGCTGCATGGCGGCGCGGGCGTCTTCGGCGGCGCCGGACTTGATGGCGTCGAGGATGTCCTTGTGCTCGCGCTGGAAGGTGCGGAGATCGACGCGCCGCGCCGCGGGCTTGGTCGAGCCCCAGACGGTCCGGCGGGGGATGATGAAGCGGCCGAGGTATTCCAGGAAGCGGCGGAATTGCGGATTGCCGGTGCCGTCGGCGATGGCGCAATGGAAGGCGAAATCCTCATCGACCGCGTTGTTGCCGCGCTCAATGGCGACCTCGATCGCCTGGTAGCGCTCGACGATCTTCTTGACCTGTCCGGGGGCCGCCCGCTCGGCCGAGAGGCCGGCGGCCTCGACCTCGACGCCGGTCCGCAGCTCCATCACGTTGAGCACTTCGCGCAGCGGCGAATTCTCGTCGAAATCGACCCGGAACGGCCGCCTCACCCGGTCGGCGACGAAGGCGCCAACGCCCTGGCGGGTCAGAACGAGGCCGTCCGCCCGCAGCGCCGCCACCGCCTCGCGGATGACGGTGCGGGACACGCCGGTCGCCGCGATCATCTCCTGCTCGGTCGGCAGGCGCGATCCCGGCGGCAATTTGCCGCTGGTGATGTCGGCGGTCAGCCGCGCCACGAGTTGCGCCGTCAGGCCGCGCGGCGCGGCGAGCGGCTGGAGCAATTGGAGATTTTTCGCGGATCGCTTGGGCAAAGGCTTGACACCGGTCCGGGTGGTCAGGTCATCATATGACCTGACGATTAAAACGCCAAGGCGGCGCGGACCCATTTTCGAACCGCGCCCCGGTGACGGCGTCCGCACCGCGGATGCCGCTTCGCCGTGCGGGGGGCAGAATGAAACGCAACGATCCGAGGAGGAGACAACCATGACAATGAAGACAGCTTTGGCCGCGGCAGGCGTCGCCGTCGCGGCAATGACATTCGCGATCGGCACGGCCGGCGCCCAGCAGAAGCTGGTGCTCAAGGCATCCGACGTGCATCCGGAAGGCTACCCGACCGTCGCGGCGGTCGAGAGCATGGGCAAGAAGCTCGAGAAGGCGACCAACGGCCGCGTGACGGTGCAGATGTTCCCGTCGATGCAGCTCGGCGGCGAGAAGGAAGCGATCGAGCAGGCGCAGGTTGGCGCCATCGCGCTCGCGCGCGTCTCGGTCGGCGCGCTCGGCCCGGTCGTCGACGATCTCAACGTCTTCAACCTGCCCTACGTCTTCCGCAACACCGAGCACATGCGCCATGTGATCGACGGCCCGATCGGCCAGGACCTGCTCGACAAGGTGACCAACAGCGGCAAGGGCATTGTCGGCCTGTGCTGGATGGATGCCGGCGCGCGCAACTTCTACACGACGAAGAAGCCGGTTCATAACATGGCCGACCTCAAGGGCCAGAAGATCCGCGTGATGGGCAACCCGATGTTCGTCGAGATGGCGAACTCGATGGGCGCCAACGGCGTGCCGCTCGGCTACGACCAGGTGTTCTCCTCGCTGCAGACGGGCGTCATCGACGGCGCCGAGAACAACCCGCCGAGCTTCGTCTTCGACAACCACTACCAGGTCGCCAAGTCCTACACGATCGACGAGCACCTGATCGTGCCGGA
>JBQCFB010000353.1:0-12708 GCA_051959715.1 Pseudolabrys sp. | reverse complement strand
CCGATTTCGAGGCCGCGCCGCGGCAGCCAGTGCGCCAGCCGCACGCCCCAGCTCGCCGTGTAGCTCGACACCGGCGCCATCAAGACGAACCCGATCAAGGACACGAAGCCGATCGACAGCGGCGGCAGCGCCGCGCGGTGCGACCAGCCGGCGATCATGTAGCCGATCGTGCCGGCGATGGTGATCGGCACGCCGAGGCCGGACGAGGTCGCAACCGCCTCCTGCATCGAACGGCTGTAGAGCGTCAGCGCCGCGTTCGAGATCGAGCCGCCGGACACGCCCACCAGCGACGAGAACAGGCCGGTGATGAAGCCGTAGAAGGATTGCAGGCCGCGGCCGGGCAGTTCCTTGCCGAGGCTCCAGCGGTCGGTGCCCCACAACATGCGGACCGCGACGAACGTCACGAAGACGACGAAGGTGATCTTGAACACCGCCGGCGGCGCGAAACTCGCAATGACCGAGCCGATGATCACGCCGGCAACGGCGGGCACGGTCCAGATGCGCATCACCTCGGGAATGACGGCGCCGCGCTTCTTGTGCCCGAGATATGAGCGCACCGTGGTCGGGACGATGATGGCGAGCGAGGTGCCGATGCAGAGCTGCATGCGCACGTCTTCGGGCACGCCGAGCACCCGGAAGATTTCATAGAGCACCGGCACGATGATGGCGCCGCCGCCGATGCCGAACAGGCCGGCGAGAATGCCGACAAGCACGCCCGCTCCGGCGATCCAGGCGGCGAGGAGGAGGATCTCGCTTGTCGGATAGCCCAGCACGCTCGTGGTCCCGCGGCGGAAGGAAAGGTCAGGCGGCGATGTGAGCCAAATCCGGAACTCTGTGCAGCACCAGCGCCAGCGCATCAGCCATGACGGCGGCCGAGGCTCCGGGCTTGACCGCTTCGGTCGCCAGATGCCGGCGGAAGGCGCGCGCGCCCGGCACTGCGCGGAAGAGCCCGAGCACGTGCCGCGTGATGGAGCTCAGGCGCACGCCGGCCGCGGTCTCGCGCTCGATGTAAGGGATGAGCGCGAGCGCGGCTTCTTTCGGCGATGTGAAAGGCGCCGGCTCTCCGAAGACTTGCGGGTCGACCGCGAGCAGCCGCCACGGCTCCTGATAGGCGGCCCGCCCCATCATGACGCCGTCGAGCGCGCCCAACTCGGCCTGCGCCTGCGCGAGGCTGGCGATGCCCCCATTGAGGATGATCTCGAAATCCGGATGCGCCGCCTTGAGCCGGTGCACGAGCGCGTAGTCGAGCGGCGGCACCTCGCGGTTCTCTTTCGGCGACAGACCTTTGAGCCAGGCCTTGCGCGCATGCACGATCAGCGCGTCGGCGCCGGCTGCCTTCATCGTTTCTGCAAATCCGAACAAGGTCTCGACCGGATCCTGGTCGTCGATGCCGATGCGGCATTTGACGGTGACCGGAATCGACACCGCCGCCTTCATCGCGGCGACGCCCTCGGCAACGAGCGCAGGTTCCGCCATGAGGCAGGCGCCGAAGCGGCCTTCCTGCACGCGATCGGACGGACAGCCGCAATTGAGATTGATCTCGACGTAGCCGAAGTCGGCGCCGATGCGCGCGGCCTCGGCCAGCGCCTTCGGCTCCGAGCCGCCGAGCTGCAGCGCGACCGGCTGCTCGACGGGATCGAAGCCCAGCAAACGCGCACGATCGCCGTGCAGGATCGCGCCCGTCGTCAGCATCTCAGTGTAGAGCAGCGCACGCCGCGTCATGAGACGGTGGAAGAACCGGCAATGGCGGTCCGTCCAGTCCATCATCGGGGCGACACAGAAACGGCGGGAGAGTTGCATTTTCCTCGATGAGTCAGCATCTTAAGGGGATCAAGAGCACGATCCACCGATTGACGCAAGCATGCCCGGAGCCTTCGGATCGGAAGCGACGCAGGGCGGCCGGCCCAACTGCGTCACTGCGCCAACCCAAGCTCCTTCAGCACGGCACGGTTCTCGTCGTACTCGTCCTGCATCCATTTAACGGTCTGAGGATAGCGCAAGGGCCGCAGCGTCCAGGCCTCGCGCTGAACGTCACGCCTAAAATCGGGATGCGCGACGACCTTGTTGAGCGCATCCTTCCAGAAGGCGATCTGTTCGGGAGACAATCCGCCCGGCAGGACGACAGTGAACGGATTGTCGGCGATCACATCGAGACCCTGTTCCCGGACGGTCGGATATTTGGCCGCGTCGCCATCCTCGCGCTCCGGCGCGGCGATGCCGAGCAAACGGAGCTTACCCGACTGAATGAGAGGAAGACCGCTGCCCAGGCTGATCACGCCGACGTCGATATGATTGCCGATCGCCTGCACGGCGACATCGGTGCCGGACGTGAAGACGACCGTCACCAGCTTGTTCGGCGGCGCACCGAGCGCCTTCGCCAGCTTCACCGCAGAGATGTGGCCCGGACTACCGACGCCAACGGGAACGGCGAAGGTCACGGAGCCGGGAGCTTCCCGCAAGCGGTCGGCGACATCCTTCATCGTCTTGTATTTCGAGTCCGCGCCGGTGACGTAGCACTGATAGGAATCGACGACCTTCTCGAGCGGGATCAGTTGCTTGTAGAGCGTCGAGCCGCGGCGCGCGTCGGAACTGACGAAGCTGCCGGACACCAGGCCAATCTTGGTCGCATCGCCAGCCTTCCCGGCGAGATAGTTCATCGCGATGATCTGCCCCGCACCCGGCTTATTGAGGACAATGACGTTGTCCACGAGATGGGTCTCCGTCAGCACATGCTGGATCGAACGCGCCAGCCGATCATTTTCACCGCCCGGTCCCGAGCCGACGACGAATTCAACCAGCCCGTCTGGCCGCCAGGAGGTCTGTTGTGTCTCAGCGCCCGCCGCAGGAGACAGTGCGACCATGGACAGCCACCCCGCCGCGACCACATGAACCAGAGCGACTGAATTGACACATTTCATCGAGTCCTCCTGAGATTTTCATTTCAGCGAGCCTCATCGGCCGCATCGCCCATATTCTCGGCCACGAAATTCGACGCTCGTATCTCGTCAATAAAGCCGTTCATGTAAGCCGAGGCCTCGGTGCGGCCTTTCGGGACAGCCATCGCGTGCCCGATCGACATGAAGCTCGGCTCGAGCAGCCGCATGCCCGGGGTCCTGCGCGCATAGAGCAGAAGCGAGTGCTTGATGCTGGCGAGGACGTCGCACTTGCCCGCGGCAAATGCGTCGAGCGCTTCGTCGACCGTCGCCGAGCGGACCAATGCGGCAGCCTTGATCGTTCGCGTCAGGAAGAGGTCGTAGCCGGAGCCGCGCGTCAGCGAGATGCTCACGCCGGGGCGATCGACCTCCCCCACGGTCCGGATCGACGAAGTCTCGTGAACCGCGAAGCTGCCCTCAATGACGATATAAGGGGGCGAGAAGTCGATCCTTTCGGCGCGCGCCGGATCGACCGCGAGGAAGCCGATGTCCCATTCATCGCGGCCGAGCGCTTCGACGACATTCCCGGCGGTCGTATAGCGCACAAGCTCGAGCTCCAAGCCGAGACGCGCGGCGAGCCGCCGCGCCAGCGCCACGCTGATCCCCTTGGCGTCTCCGGTCGCAGGGTCGGCCTGCGCCAGTTGCGTATTTCCGAAATTGATCGCGGCCCTGAGGCGGCCGTGCGGCGCCAGGGCCTTGGCGACGGCAGCACTCACTGGCCGCTCGTCCATCGGCGGCTCATGTCAGAAGATTTCGATCTCGGAAGCCGCATCGGGAGAATTCCTCTTGATGCTCGCCATGAAGACATCCTTGAGCAGCCCAATGGCGACAGTGCGGATCTTGTCGGCGATGTGCTCGCCCTCGCCGGCGCGATGGACCAGCACCACCGTGCGGCGGATCGGATCGCCGGGAAAGCGGAACGTATTGATCGGCTCGCCCCGTTCGATCAGGCGGAATGTCGCGAGCGGAGGCAACAGGCTCCATCCGACACCGGCGCTGACCATCTGTACCGTCCCCTCGATCGTATCGAGGTGATAGCGCTTGGGGGGCTCGATACCGGCGCCGTTCAGCCAGTGGTCGATGCGCGACATCATGTTCGGGTCGCGGCCGAACCGGATCATGTCCATGTCCGACATGACCTTGACGAGGCCGCGGCTGGTCGTCGCCAGCGCCGCCGGCAACACGATGCGGTAGGGCTCGGAGAACAGCGGCACCGCGATCACGCCCGGCGGCGGCTTGGTCTCGTCGGCCGTCATGATGAAGTCGAAGCGGCGATCGAGCAGCGTCAGGATGCGCGACGCGGCAAAGCCGGTGTCGACAAACCAGGTCGCCGCGCTGTCCTGCAGCGCTTTAATGACAAAGGGGCCGAGCGTCGACGCGAAGCTGTTCAGCATGCCGATGCGCAGCGCCGGCAGCGGCGCGCTTTCGCCGAAGCGCACGCCGGATTCGAGCCGGCGGATGCTCTCCACCACCGCCTTGGCGTCGTTGAGGAAGGACGCGCCGCGCAGAGTCAGCTTGGGAGGCCGGATTGAGCGGTCGAACAGCTCGAACCCGCTCAGCTCCTCAAGCTTGGCAATCGCCTGGGAAACCGCCGGCTGCGTGAGCCCGAACTTCTCCGCGGTCGCGCTCATGCTGCCGGTTTCGACGATACTGACGAAAATACCGAGACGATGCAGGTTGACCCGCGACCCGAGGGCGCCCTCACCCTGCGCCCTGTCGTCCGCGGATCTCGCGCCTTCGGCCTTTTTTGTCCGCGCCGGTTTCTTCATCGCCTATCACCCCCGCCGCCGGACCCGGTCGCCGGGTCCGGCCTGCCGTGCAGACCTAGTTGATCTTGCGCTTAAGGTCGTCGGGAAGCTGCGACTGATCGACATAGGGCCGCCAGTCGATCTTCTCTTTCAGGTCGCCCGACTTGAGCGCGATGTCGACGATCGCATCGAGGCCCTTCGGGTAGATGTCGCCCTCGCCGAAGAAGGTCATGCCGTCGGTCGACTTATGGTCGATGAGCTGATCGATGACCTCCTCCACGACCTTCGGCTCGATCTTGTACACCTTCGCAATGATCGTCGCCGACTCCTTGCGATTGGCCTTCATATAATCGACCGCCTTGCGGTGCGCCGCGATGATGCCCTTGATCATCTGCGGGTTCTCCTTGATCGTCTTCATCGACGACACGCCGATCGTATTGTTGATCGCCGGGAACAGGTCGCGCGACCAGGCGAAAAGCTGATACTTGTTCTTGTTCAGCGTATAGACCGGCTCGGCAACGAGCGCGATGTCGACGCCGTCGTTTTCGAGTGCGGTGAGCGCCGCACCGTAGGCACCCGTCGACAAAAGCTTTACGTCCGCCGGCTTCAGCCCGGCCTTCTCGACCAGCATGTAGTCGAGGCTCTGGCTCGTGCTCAGCGGCGTCGTGAAGGTGATGCGCTTGCCCTTGATATCCTTCAGCTCCTTGATCGGCGAGCCCTTCTTCACGATCCAGACGAATTGCGCGGTCGTGTGGCCGTTCTCGCTAACGATGCGCAGGTCGGCGCCGCCCTTGATCGCCTTCAGCATCGGCACCAGCGAGCTGTCCACATAAGGCAGGTCGCCCGCCATCAGGCTGCGGACCTCCGAGCTGCCGCCATGAGTGCCGATGACGGCCGTAATGTCGGCGCCCGCTTCCTTGAAGAAGCCCTTCTCGAGCGCGACGGCCCAGGGCATCCCGCTCACCGAACTGCCATAGTTCGCGACGGCGATCTCCGCCGCGTGCGCGGTGCAGATGCCGCCCAGGGCGGCGGTCAGGACGGCCAGCTTCAGCAGCGAAGTTTTCAGTCTCATGGCGTCACTCCTCCTGTATGTGAGCGGCTTCTCTGAGGTCCGCTCGACTCGATTGATCACCGGCTTTTGTCAGAGCCGCTTGTGCAGACGTTCGTCGATCACCATCAGCGTCCCACTGACGAGGATGGCGAACACGATGAGGATCAACGTGTAGGCCGAGATATCGACGGTGATGTTGTTCTCCATCGCATTCATGAGCAGGAAGCCGACCCCTTTGCTGGAGCCGAACAGCTCGTAAAGGATGACGCCGATCAGCGAGGCGGAGATGCCGATGCGAAGCCCGGTGAATATCTCGGGCAAGGCGCCGGGTAGCGCGATGCTCCACATCATCTGCGCCGTGCTGAGATTCATGACGCGGCCCGTCTTCAGATAGACCGGCTTGATGTTGCGGACGGCGCTCATCGTGAACAGGATGATCGAGACGACGCCGTGCAGGATTCCGAAGATGACTGCGGACAAGAGGCCGATGCCGCAGAACAGCGTCACGATCGGATAGAACATCAGCTTCGGCAGCGAATAGAAGCCGGCGAACATCGGCTCGAGCACGTCGCCCGACCATTTATTCAGGCCGAGCGCGATCCCGATGGCGATGCCGAACACGATCTCGATGGCGACCGCGATGGCAAAGGCGAGCAGCGTCGCCTGCGCGTTCACCCAGAAGCTGTGGCTGGTGAGAAGCGAAAACGCATGCGCCGTCGCCTGCCACGGCGAGGCGAGCGCCGTCGTGCCGCCGATCGCAAAGAAGAACTGCCAGACCGCCACGAATGCGAGCGCCAGCAGGAACAGGTCGAGGGACCTCTGATAGCGGGACGCACTGCTCGCGAGCGCTGTCGACATTATACGAGACCCCGGCGCTGACGAAGGCGACGCTCCCACCCGAGGAGGAGAGAGTTGACGATCGTCACGATGATCAGGATGAGCAGAAGCACCGCGTACATCTCGCGGCTGTTGAAGTCGTGAAACGCGTAGGAGATGCGATAGCCGAGCCCCGCGGTCGACAGGATGAACTCGGCGGCGAGGACGCCGACGAAGGCATGCGCGATCGCGAGCTTGACGCCGTTGAAGATGTGCGGCGCAGCGCTCGGCAGGATCACGTCGCGGATGACCTCGACCCGGCTGAGCCGCATGACCTTGGCGGTCTTGCGGAAGACCGGGGGTATGCGGTCGAGGCCATTAAGCGTACTGGCGATCAAGGTCACGACCGCGAGCAGGAAGCCGATGAGCACTTTCGGCCGGTCGTTCAACCCGAAAATCACGATGAACAGCGGGTAGAAGACGAAGATCGGCACCGAATAATAGGTTGCGAGGACCGGGTCGATCGCGCGCCGCAGCCGCGGGAGAGCGTGCAACATGATCGCGATCAGCAGCCCGGCGACGATGGCGAGCACGACGGCAATAGCGACCGCCCCGATCGTGCGCACGATTGCGCCGTTCAACTCGCCGGAGCGAAGGAGCTCGAACAGCGCAACCACCATCTGGCTCGGCGGGATGAGGTTGAAATTGTTGATCAGCCCGGACCGGCATCCGAGCTCCAGCACGGCGACCAGCACCATCAGGACAGCGATGCGGGCGAGCGTGAGCCTGTTCATCGGAGGCGCTCGGATGCCGCGCTGGCCTGGATCGACTCGTTCCGGAGCAGCGACCACAGATGCGCGGTCAGCCCGCCGAATTCGGTCGATGCAGCGATGCGGCTGTCGCGGTCCGCGCTCCAACCGGTCTCGACGACTTCGATGAAGCGGCCGGGCCGGGCCGACATGACGCCGACCCGGTCGGACAGCATGGCGGCCTCGTCGAGCGCATGCGTGATCAGCATGATTGTCGCGCCGGTCGCCCGCCACAGATTGAGCACCTCGTCGCCCATGAGGAGACGCGTCTGCTGGTCGAGCGCGCCGAACGGCTCGTCGAGCAGGATCAGGCGCGGCTCCATGACGAGAGTGCGTGCGATGCAGACGCGCTGCCGCATGCCGCCCGAGAGCTGCGCGGGATAGGCCTGGCGAAACTGGCCGAGGCCGGTCAGCTTGAGCGCCCAGTCGACCTTCTGCTGCGCCACGTCCGCAGCCGCGCCCGAGCGCTTGAGACCGAACATCAAGTTGTCCCAGACGGTCAGCCACGGAAAGCTGGCGTCTTCCTGGAACACGACTCCGATTCCGTCGGGCACGCGGCTGCCGATCGGAGCGCCGTCGAATTCGGCGGCGCCTTCCGTCGGCGTGATGAGGCCGGCGACGACCTCCAGCAAGGTCGACTTGCCGCAGCCGGACGGTCCGACAACGGAGAAGAACTCTCCTTTCCGCAGCGACAGGTCGAGAGGCCCGAGCGCCTTCACCGCGGGCGCGCCGGCGCGCGAGGGAAATGTATGGCTGACACCCGTGAGGCGCACCAGATCGTACGGCGCGGCCGAGGCCTGCGGTGCCGCGGCCCGTGCGGCAGCTTGGTGTGGCATCCTTATCGATCCTCCAGTGCGCTTCCTCGCCTCGAACTTTCGTTTCTTCTTGTTCTTGGTCGCGATCGATACGTCGTCTTGTCAGACCGGCTGCTCGCGGCTCGACGTCGGCAGCCACGGAAATTTGCTGCGCCTCGCCGCCTCGAATGCCGCAATGGCGTCGCGATGCTGCAGCGTGAAATCGATGTCGTCGATGCCGCGAACCAGCCGGTCCTTGCGATCGGGATTGATGTCGAAGCGGTGCGACTGGCCATCGGGAGCAATCACGATCTGCTGCGGCAGGTCGATGGTGATTTCGCTCCCGGGCCTGGCGCGAAGCTGCGCCCAGAGCGCCGAGATCGTCTCGAACGGGAGAACCACCGGCAGGATGCCGTTCTGCATGCAATTGCCGAAGAAGATATCGCCGAAGCTCGGGCCGATCAGGGCGCGAAGGCCGAAGTCGAGCACGGCATAGGCCGCGCCCTCACGCGAGGAGCCGCAGCCGAAATCGACGTCGGTGACGAGGATGCGTGCGCCCCGGTACTCCGGCTGATTGAGCGAACATTCCGGGCGCGGCTGCTCCTTTTCGTCGAAGCGCAGGTCGTGCAGGAACGCCTCCGCATAATCGTGCCCGGGCCGCCGATGACGGCGCATATAGCGGCCTGGCAGGATCATGCCGGTGTCGATCTTGGCCACTTCGAGCGGCGCGGCGACGGAGGTCAGGCGAGTGAAGGGCTCCATGGGCTGCTCGCGATCAATGACGCTTCAATTGCCGGACGTCGGCGAGGCGGCCGCTCACGGCGGCGGCCGCGACCATCGCCGGGCTCATGATGTGGGTGCGGGCGCTGCGGCCCTGCCGCCCTTCGAAATTGCGGTTGGTCGTCGAGGCGGAGCGTTCGCCCGGCGCGACCAGTTCGCCGTTCGAGCCGTTGCACATCGAACAACCCGACTCCCGCCATTCGAGGCCGGCATCGGTGAATACGCGGTCGAGCCCCTCCGCCTCCGCCTGGCGCTTGACCTGGCTCGAGCCGGGCGACACGAAGCCCGGCACGACCGACTTGCGGCCACGCAGCACCGCGGCAGCGCTGCGCAGATCCTCGATGCGGCTGTTTGTGCAGGAGCCGATGAAGACGCGGTCGATGCGGATATCCTTCAGCGGCAGCTGCGGCTTCAGGTCGAGATATTCAAGCGCGCGGACGACGTGACGGCGACGGTCGAGGTTCTCGATCTTGTCCGGGTCCGGCACGACGCCGTCGATCGGCGAGCAATCCTCGGGGCTCGTGCCCCAGCTCACCATCGGGGCAACGCGGTCGGCATCGATGTGCAGCTCGCGCGCAAATAAGGCGCCGTCGTCGGTCGGCAGCGTCTTCCAGTAGACGAGCGCCCTGTCCCAATGCGCGCCGGTCGGCGCCTTGAGCCGGCCGGCCATGTAGTGATAGGTCGTGTCGTCAGGCGCGATCATGCCGATTTTTGCGCCGGCTTCGACCGACATGTTGCAGATCGTCATGCGCCCTTCCATCGAGAGCGCCCGAATGGTCGTGCCCGCATATTCGACCGCATGGCCGACCGCACCGCCGACACCGATCCTCGAAATGATCGAGAGGATGATGTCCTTCGGCGTCACGCCTTCGCCGAGCGCGCCGTCGATCGTGATGCGCATGGCCTTCGGCTTCGCCATCCACACGGTCTGCGTCGCCAGCACATGGCGGAGTTGATTGGAGGCGCCGATCGGCGACGCGAGCGCACCAAATGCGCCGTTGGTCGCCGTATGCGAGTCGTTGCAGGTGATCAGCATGCCCGGCTGCGAGATGCCGAGTTCGGGCGCGACGACGTGCGCGATCCCCTGCATGCGATGATGCATGCCGAGGTGCGGCAGGCCGAAATCGCGCGCATTTTCGTCCATCATTTCGACGACACGGCGGATCTCGGGATTGCCGATGCCCGAAGGACCCGCCGCACGGCTCGCCGTCGTCGGCAGGTAATGGTCGGTGATCGCCAGGTGCTGTTCCGGATGACGGACCTTGCGGCCCTCGAGGCGAAGCTGGTCGAATGCGAGGAAGGCGCCGCCTTCGTTCATCATGTTGAAGTCGACGCACAGGAGATCCTCGCCGCCCGGCGAACGGACGATCGTGTGCTCGCTCCAGACCTTCTCGAAAATCGACCGCGGCTCTGCCATGACCTTCTGATGTCCCGTTTCCGCGCTCAGGTTCGCGTCGCTTCGGCCGCGACGCGTCGCGCCTGCCCGACCATCAGCGCCATATCGCCCGCGGCCGAGACGAACTGACAGCCGGCGGCCAGCCATTCGCGCGCTCTGACCGGATCGTTCGTCGACATGCCGGCGTAAGCTCCCGCCGCACGGATGCGTCCGATTGCCTTTAGAATCGCGGCCGTGACATCGGGGTGGTCGGCCTGTCCGATGAAGCCGAGATCGGCTGACAGGTCGGCCGGCCCAAAGAGCACGCCATCGAGGCCCGGAACCGACGCAATCGCATCGATGTTCTGAAGGGCGGTCCGCGTCTCAGCCTGAACGATGACGCAGATGGAATCGCCGGCGTGCTTCGCGTAGTCCGGGTCGGCTCCGTAACGATTGCCGCGATGAACGCGCGAGACGCTGCGAATCCCCTCGGGTGGATAGCGCGTCGCAGCCACGGCCCTGCGGGCATCCTCCGCGGTGTCGATCATCGGCACGACGATGCTCTGCACTCCAAGATCGAGCAACTGCTGGATCAGGACCGGATCGTTGCTCGAGATGCGCACGACCGGATGTGCCGGCGTCGCGGCGACCGCCTGGCATTGCTGCATCACCGAACGCAAATCGGCGTGCGAGTGCTCCATGTCGATGTAGACGTAATCGAAGCCGCAAAAGCCGAGCGCTTCCGCGACCATCGGGCTGTCGATCTGGGTCCGCACGCCCACGAGAGGCCGCGCCGCCTTGAGCGCTTGCTTGAACGAGCCTTTGGCGCCGGACCGCTCCATTGCAGGAACCCACTCACCACTGTTATTTGATTATAGTAAGTATAAGGACACTGGCCGTGCAAGCCTTTTCTCGGCGGAACCGCCGGAACGCGCCCTAGTTTTCGGGGGCCGCGCGTGTCGTCGCGGTCAGTGCGCCGTCTATCACGAGCTCGGTGCCGGAGATGTAACGGGCCTTGTCGGACGCAAGGAACACGGCGGCATGCGCGACGTCCCAGGCGTTCCCCATGGTGCCGAGCGGCACCTGCGCGTTGCGCCGGGCGATCATGTCGTCTTCCGACGCACCGTACGTCTTCTGCAACGTGTTGCGGATGCGCGGCGTGTCCATCAGGCCGACCACCAGCGTATTCGCGCGGATGTTGAACGGCGCATACTCGACCGCGATGAGCCGCGAAAAATGAATCGCCGCAGCCTTCGTCACGTTATAGGCGAGATGCGGATAGCCGAGATATCCGACGCCGCCGACGCTCGACGTTGTCAGGATCACGCCACCGCCCTGCTTCTTCATTTGCGGAACGACAGCCTGCGTTGCGACGTGCAGCGCCAGCAGATTGGCGTCCGATATCCGCCGCCAGTCGTCGGGTGACGTATTCTCCGACGCTCCGGCTTTGCCGAGACCCACATTGTTGTGCAGCACGTCCAGCCGGCCAAAGCGCTCGCAGGCGAGCTGCACGCTGTGCTGCACGCTCGTCGTGTCGGCCGCATCCATCGCAACCGGAACAGCCTCGTGTCCCTCACCGGTGATCAACTCGGCGACTGCGCGCGCCGCGTCGATATCCCGGTCGCCGACGAGAACCTTTGCGCCGGCGCGCGCATAGCCGACACAGATCGCCTTGCCGATGCCCCAGCCGGGTGCGGCCGAACCGCCGCCAACGACCAGGCAGACTTTTCCAGCAAGATCGCCGTCCGCCATCGCCGCAATCCTCAGGTCATGAGCTCGATCAGGAACGGGCCGTTGTGTTTGGTTGCGACGCCAAACAGATCGTTGAACTCGGCCATCGTGTCGGCACGTGCAGCCTCGACGCCAAAGCCGCGTGCAAGCGAACACCAGTCGATATCCGGACGGCCGAGATCGAGCATGTCGAGGGCGACGCGGCCGGGGTTTGCGCCGACATTGGCCAGTTCACCCAGCAAGATCGCGTATTTGCGGTTCGACAGCAGAACGGTCGTGACCGGCAGGTTCTCGCGCGCCTGCGTCCACAGCGCCTGGAGCGTCATCAGCGCCGAGCCATCCGCCTGCAAAGCGACGACGCGCCGGTCGGGGCACGCGACGGCGGCTCCCGTCGCCATCGGCAGGCCGCTGCCGATCGCGCCCCCCGTTATCTGGAGCCAGTCATGCGGGGCGGCGGCGGAAAGGCCGTTGAAGAAGCTGCGCCCGAAGCTCACGCTCTCGTCTGTGACGATCGCGTTGTCCGGAAGCATGGCGGCAATCGAGCGCGTGACCGATTCCGGCGAGATCGCGCCGCTGCCGAGCTCGCGCGATTGCGCCTGCGCGGCCGGCGCCCACGCCGCCGCACCGAGGCAATCGGCGAGCGTCGCCAGCGCAGCGGCGACATCCTCCTC
>JBQCFB010000352.1:0-6879 GCA_051959715.1 Pseudolabrys sp. | reverse complement strand
TCGCCCCTCACCTTTCGGGCAACCCCTGGTACCTCGACATCAACTCGGTCTCGCCCGGCCGCAAGCAGGCGACCGAGAAACTTCTCGACGGGAAGGCGCGCTACGTCGACATCGCCGTCATCGCCCCCATCCACCCCAAGCGCCACAAGACCCCGCTCCTGATCGCCGGCCCCCATGCCGAGGGCATCGCGCCGCTGCTCCGGGAGATGGAGATGACGCTCAAAGTCGTCTCGCCGCACACGGGCAAGGCGGCGGCGATCAAGATGATCCGCTCGGTCATGATCAAGGGGCTGGAGGCGCTGACGCTCGAATGCTTCCTCGCCGCCGAGCGGGCCGGCCTGGTCGAGGAAGTCGCGGTGTCGATGCAGAACAATTACCCGACGCTCGATTTCGGCAAAATCGCCGACTACAACATCGAGCGCATGGCCAGCCACGGCGAACGCCGGGCCGCCGAGATGGAAGAGTCCTGCGCGACCTTGCGCGAGCTCGGCGTCGACCCGGCCATGACCGAAGGCACCGTCGTCCGGCAGCGCGAGATGGGCCGCATCGGCAAGGCCGAGGCCGTGCGCAGCACGCTCGACGCCGGCCACGACGCCATGCTCAAGGCGATTAGCGCTGCGAAGGGCGACTGAGTTTCTGAACGATTGTTCAGCAAACGAAATATCGCGTCAGCGTCGCTGCATCAACTTGTTGTAAATGAGCGGGCAGCCATACAGACTGTTCCCGTCTTGCAATAAGGGAGGAAACCCATGCAGCTCAAGAAAATCGCCTTCACCCTGCTGATCGGCGCCGCCGCCGCCATGGCCGCGACCAGCCCGAGCCTCGCCGCCAAGAAGAAGGCGAAGGCCGAGGCCGCGCAGCCGTCGCCGTTCTGCTTCCAGGTCCAGACGCCGGTCTGCGGCACCCGCGGCGGCATGAAGATGACCTATGCGAACGCCTGCTTCGCCGAGCGCGACGGCGCCAAGGTCGTGTCTCAGGGCGCCTGCAAGGCGGCCAAGAAGATGTCGAAGAAGATGAGCATGAAGAAGAAGAAGAAGTAATTCTCGCGCATCCGCGCGAGGCAACGAGAAAGGGCCGCTGCACACGCAGCGGCCCTTTTTCGTATCGCGTTCGTGTCGCGCCTGCCGCTACTTCTTGGCCGGCGGCGTGACGATCAGCTCGCTGAGCTGCTCCTTGGTGAGCGGCTTGTCGAGGAATTTCAGCTTCACCGCGTCGCGCACCGCGCCGTCGAGGTCCTTGAACTCGGTCGACTGCACGGTCGCCTTCGGCTGGAATTTCTCCATCGACTCCTTCAGCACGGCGACCGGCTGGTGCACCTTCTTGGAGTACATCTCGACCGCCTTCGGGTCGGAATACATCCAGTCGATCGACTCGCGGTAGGCGTCCATGAAGCGCACGATCGCGTCGTGCTTCGTCTTCCACGAATTGGCATTGACGATCAGCGTGCGCACGGTCTGCCCCTTCAGCGACGGCACGTCGCTGCCATGGGCGATGATGCGGATCTTGCCGTCCTTGATCTCCTGAAGGCCGAACGGCGGCGCCGCCCAACCGACGTCGATCTGGCCCGACATCACCGCGGTCAGCGTGCCCGGAGGACCGCCCGTCGCCGTCGGCTTGCCCTTGGCGCCGAGCTCGTTCTTGAACGCCACCACGATGTTGTTCGACGACGAGCCGTTGGTCGAATAGGCGATCGTGTTGGAGTCGGTCAGGTCCTTGAGGGACTTCAGCGGCGAGTCCGCCTTGACGTACCAGTAGAGATCGCCAGTGCCGGTGAAGGCCGGCGCCAGAATGCGCACCGGCGCGCCCTTCGAGAAGGCACGCATGACGCCGGCGGCGCCCACGCCTGCGCCGATGTCGGCGGAGCCGGAGATCACCGCCTGGATGGTCTCGCCGGCGCCCTGCGTGCCGACATTCTCGAGCACGAGGCCGTGCTTCTTGAAGATGCCGGCGTCCTGCCCGAGCGTCGGCGCCTGGTTTTCCCAGTTGTTGATCTGGCCGATGGCGACCTTGAGCTGGTCTTCGGCGGCGGCCGGCTGCGCAGCGGCAAAGGCGAGCGCAAATCCGAGCGCGCCTGCCGTCAGTCGGACGTGTTTCATGCTCAGTCCTCCCTCTTCATGTTTTTCAATATGTGCAAACCCGTGTGCGACGCGGGTCTCGCCCGCATTCAACACCCGCGCCCGCATTCCGCAAAGCGAAGAGATCAGCGGCGGCGCGATTTCCGGGCCGCCTTCGGCTTCCGCGCCGGAGCCTTGCCCGCCTTCGCCGGGCGCTTCGCGGCGGCCGGCGCCGCCTTCGCCGCGGGCACCATCATCCCCGCGCGCTCGAGCCGCATCCACCAGTATTCCCACGCGCGCGTCAGGCCGGTCGTGCTGGTGTTGATCTTGGCGGCCTGCTCGCACTCGCCGCGCGACAGCGAAGCGATCTGCGTGCCGACCGCCAGCGCCTGCGACTGGTACTCGGCATTGCGCGTCGAATAGATGCAGCGGAAGACGCAATCCTTGACGCTGACGCCGACCGCGGTGACGCCGTGGCGGCGCATCAGCACGATCGGATGATCGCCGAGCGCGCGGGCGAGCGAGGCGCCCTCCTCCGGCTTGATCACCAGCATGTTGGTGTCGCCGAACTCGTCGTGCTGGTCCCAGAACGGCGGACGGATGCCGCCGACCGCGCCGAGATGGAAGACCGGCACGTAGTCGGTGCCAGTGGCGATGAGCGGCATGAAGGCTGGCGCATGATGATGGCACACCGACATGACGTCGGGCCGCGCCTTGTAGATCTCGCCGTGGATGACGCGCTCGGAATACTGGGTGGCGCCCGGCTCGCGGATCGGCCGGGAGTCGAGGTCGTATTCGATGAGGTCGGCCGGCTCGACGAGCTGCGGCGCGCGCGAGCGCGACAGGAAATAGCGGTTGGGATTGTCGGGATGGCGCATGCTGACGTGGCCGAAGGCGTCGAGCACGCCTTCATTGGCGCACATGCGGTTGCCGACGGCGAGATCCCGGAGGGCTTCGTTGAGATTGGCCAAGGGACGTTTCCTTCAGGTCTTGTTGGTTGCGGAGTCTGGAATACAGAGCGGCATCGGGGCGCGCAAACGGCGCCGGCGAGGCCTGCCCCCGCGCCCCGCGCATCGCCGGAATAAGCCGGCCGGCGCCGCCGCCCCGGAGCGCTGCCGGCAGCGCCGCGCACACCAAAAAATGCCGCACCCCCAAAAAAATAATCCTTAAAAATTGAATCAATTCAGGGTGGCCCGACTACATCTTGCGGGTCTTTCGTCCGGCGCGCGCGCGATCACGCAATCTGTTGCGGTTTGCACAGGCCGAGAGCCGGTGGAAACGAACCGGAAACGGCGCCGGGGTACCCCTTTACAAACGTGGTTAACGAATGAAAAATAAACGACAGCGGCAACACTTACATGGTTAACGGGGCTGACAATGAAGCATCTGTATAACGCGTTCTTCGGTGCCCTGCTTGTCCTCGGGCTGGCGGGCGTCATTCCGGAACCGGCTCAGGCACAAGACGGCTACCACTGGGACACTGTCTGTAACTGTCGGCGCCCGGACTCTGAATACAACACCCGCCGCGTGGTTCGCGACTCGACACCGCGCGTCGTCACCCGCGAGCGTTTCGTCGATCATACCCGCGTGGTCCGCGGCAATACGCGCCTGATCCAGGAAAACCGCCTGGTCGTGCACGTGCGGCCGGTGATCAACCGCGAGGTGGTCGTCCACCGCACCAACACCGTCGTGCGCGACGTCGTCCTGCACAAGGTGAACACGACCAACAAGGTGCGCGAGGAATTCCGCCGCGAGGTGGTCAACCGCACCGCGCCGGGCAGCGTGCGTCACGTCGTCGAGCGGCGTGAAGTGCGCGGCGTGAACTGCAACTGCGGTCCGGAAGGCCGCGGCTATCGCACCAGCTATCAGGGCGGCGACGACGGCGCCGTCTCCTATCGCGACTAACGGACAGGCAAACGCCGCTCGCAAGCCGCCTCGCCCGCAAGGGCGAGGCGGTTTCGATTCCGGGCCCCTGCCCTAGATCCGCTTGATCGGAATCGAGCCCAGAAAATCGCGCTTGCCGACGTCGGCGCCGAAGTTGCGCGCCACCGCGTAGGCCGCCGTGCAGTGGAAGTAGAAGTTCGGCAGCACGAAGTGGTTGAGATAGTCGGCGCCTTTCATCTGGCCCTTGGTCTGGCCGCCGAGCGGAAAGGTGATCTCGCGCTCGGACGAGGCATCGATCGCCTTGGCGTCGAGGCCTTTGACGAAGGCGAGCGTGCGGGCGATGCGGTCCTTGAGCTGGTCGAGGCTGGTCTCGTTGTCCTCGAATTTCGGCGGCTCGACGCCGGCGAGGCGGGCCGACCCGTTCTTGGCCTGGTCGCACGCGACCTGAACCTGCTTGGTCAGCGCGAACATGTCCGGCGCCAGCCGCCAGTTCATCAGCACCGCCGCATCGGCCTTTTTCGCCGCCGCATGCGCGGCCGCCTTGTCCAGTACGGCGCTGAGCGCGGTGAGGCCGGTCTCGAAAACCGGCAGCGAAGCCTGTGACATCGAATAGGACATGAGACCCTCAGTGAAAGCGTGACGCCGGCCCTTGCCGGCGGCGAGAACCATGCCCGCAACGCCGGCTCCGCTTCAATCGGCAGCCGCATAAAAACTGCAATGTCCACCGGCCTCAACCGCAGGCTGCGGGCGCAGACCTTAACGGCGGTTAACCATAAAAACAGCAAGCCCGGAACATCGCCCTCTGGCGTGTTGCGACAGATCACGGAGTCCGCAAGTGTTCGTCCGTTCGCGGGTACCGCGGGCGCCGATGGAGGCAGGCGCCTCGCGCGAGAGGACGGAGACAAGGGGACCACCGGATGAAACGGCCGATCGCCATTCTCATCGCATCAGCGCTCACGCTCGTCGCCGCGCTTCCCGCGCAGGCCACCGGCGCGAAGCCGAACGACCGCTTCGCCAATACCGAGCCGGTCGAGCCGATGGCGCGCAGCCGCAGCGACGCGGCCGAGGCCGCAGCGCAGGTCCCTGGCGCCTCCGCCGTCCTGCTCGAGGCGCTGCGTTATCGCGGCAAGTCCGCCCGCCAACTCGGCCTGCCGACGCAATTGTGGTGCGCCGACTTCATGAACATGGTTTTGCGCAAGGCCGGCGGCAAAGGCAGCCAGTCGCGCGCCGCCCGCTCCTTCCTCCAGTTCGGCAAGAAGCTCGACGGCCCGCGCGTCGGCGCCATCGTCGTGCTCTACCGCAAGGGTCCGAACAACGGCCATGTCGGCGTGGTGCGCGGCACCGACGGCGCCGGCAACCCGATCGTCGTCTCCGGCAATCACGGAAACGCCGTGCGCCAGTCGACCTATCCGAAGAGCAAGGTGCTGGCCTACGTGATGCCGCCGCAATACGTGCTCGACGACATGGTCAAGGCCGCCAAGGCCGCGGCCATGGCGAAGGAAGAAGCGCCGCTGCGCTGATCTCTGCCCTCACCCGGATTTCCGACGCGCCGTCTCCCCCGGAGGCGGCGCGTTTTCGTTTGGCGAACGGCCGGCTGTCGGCGCCGCCGGCACGCATCCTTACGATTCATCACTAACGCGGCCGGAGTAATCTTAACCGTTTCAATTTCTCGACGCGTCATTTGCAAAATGCACACTCCCGTACTGAACCGTGCCGAAATGGGCTCGGCAGGAAACGTGCACAAGCAAAGGGCGCCATGGTCGTGGCAAAGCGCCGCCTTCTTCTGACCCTCGCCGCCGCAGCGATCGTCTCGCTCGGCGCGGCGCCGTCGCGCGCCGCCGCCACACGCGAGCAGATCAGGCTGTGCGAAAGCCGGGACGATGTCGGCGCCGACCAGCGTATCGCCGCCTGCGGCGCGGTGATCGACTCGAGCAAGATCAAGAAGCAGAAGTCGACCGCCTACGCCAATCGCGGCAAGGCGTATCGCGCCAAGGGCGACGCCGACCAGGCCGTGCGCGATTTCGACCAGGCGATCGCGATCGACGACCACAATGCCGACGCCTTCTACAATCGTGGACTGGCGCTGCGCGACCGCGGCGAGACCGAGCGCGCCGCGCAGGATCTCGAGCAGGCGGTCAAGTACGACTCGCACAACGCCACCGCGCTCAACGTGCTGAGCCACATCTACTACGACCGCCGCGACTTCGGCCGCGCCATCGACGTGCTCAACCAGGCGATCCGGCTCAACGCCAACTACGCGCTGGCGCTGTTCAACCGCGGCATGGCCTATCGCGCCAAGGGCGAGCCCGACCGCGCCATCCCCGATTACGACCGCGCCATCAAGCTCAACGGCAACGACGCGCTGGCCTACCATGCGCGCGGGCTGGCCTATCGCGACATCCGCGACTACGAGCGCGCGATCCAGGACTTCGACCAGGCGATCAAGATCAACCCCGAATTCATCCTCGCGCTCAACGATCGCGGCATCGCCTATGCCTCGCGCGGCAATGTCGACCGCGCCATCCAGGATTTCGACCAGGCCATCCTGCTCGATCCGCGCGACGCCTTCGCCTACAACAACCGCGGCCTCGCTTACCGCAACCGCGGCGAAACCGACCGCGCCATCAAGGACTACGACCAGGCGATCCTGCTCAACTCGAACTACGTTCTCGCCTACTACAATCGCGGCAACGCCTATTACGACAAGCGCAATTACGACCGCGCCATCGCCAACTACGACCAGGCGATCCGCCTCGACGGCGACTATGCGCTGGCCTATTACGACCGCGGCGTCTCCTATTTCGAGAAGCACGACTACGACCAGGCGCTGCGCGATCTCGCGCAGGCGATCAAGCTCGACCCGAAGGACGCGCTGTCCTGGTACAATCGCGGCGTCGTCTACGCGGCGATGAACCAGCCCGACCGCGCCATCGCCGATTTC
>JBQCFB010000351.1:0-7468 GCA_051959715.1 Pseudolabrys sp. | reverse complement strand
CGTCGAGAACATGGCCAACGCCATCAAGAAGATCTCGGTGCAGCGCGGCTACGACGTCACGCGCTACGCGCTCAACTGCTTCGGCGGCGCCGGCGGCCAGCACGCCTGCCTCGTCGCCGACGCGCTCGGCATGACGCGCGTGCTGATCCATCCGTTCTCGTCGCTCTTGTCCGCTTACGGCATGGGGCTCGCCGACATTCGTGCGACCAGGGAGCAGGCGATCGAGCAGACGTTCGGCGACAAGGCCAAGGCCGCGATCGAGCGCACCGGCGGGAGGCTCGGCAAGGACGCAATCGCCGAGGTCGCAGGCCAGGGCGTGCCCAAGGCCAAGGTGAAGCTGATCGTACGCGCGCACATCCGCTACGCCGGCACCGACACGGCGCTCGTCGTCGATTCAGGTTCGCTCAAGGCGATGCAGGGCGCCTTTGAGAAGGCGCACAAGGCGCGCTTCGGCTTCATCGACCGCTCGAAGGAAATGGTGGTCGAGGCCGTCTCGGTCGAGGCGATCGGCGGCGGCGCAAAGTTCGCCGAGAAGAAGCTGCGCAAGCAGGCGGCGAAGCTCCCTGCCCCGGCGCGCAAGACGCGCTTCTTCTCGCAGGGCGAATGGCATCAGGCCAACGTCTATACGCGCGACCAGTTGAAGCCCGGTTCGCGCGTGAAGGGCGCGGCCATCATCATCGAGCCGCACCAGACCATCGTCGTCGAGCCCGGCTGGCAGGCCGAGCTGACACCCAAGAACCACCTCGTGCTCACGCGTGCCAAGAAGCTCAAACGCAGCTTCGCCATCGGCACGCACGCCGACCCGGTGATGCTCGAAGTGTTCAACAATCTGTTCATGTCGATCGCCGAGCAGATGGGCGTGTCGCTCCAGAACACCGCCTACTCCGTCAACATCAAGGAGCGGCTCGATTTCTCCTGCGCCGTGTTCGCGCATGACGGCACGCTGGTCGCCAATGCGCCGCACATGCCGGTGCATCTCGGCTCGATGGACCGCTCGGTCGAGACGGTCATTCGCGACAACAAGGGCAGGATCAGGCCCGGCGACGTCTACGTCATCAACGCGCCCTATAATGGCGGCACGCATCTGCCGGACATCACAGTCTGCACCCCGGTCTTCGACGACAGAAAGAAGTCGATTCTGTTCTGGGTGGCCTCGCGCGGCCATCACGCCGACGTCGGCGGCATCGCACCCGGCTCGATGTCGCCGAACGCGACCAGCATCGATCAGGAAGGCATCCTGTTCGACAACTTCAAGCTGGTCGACCGCGGCAAGTTCCGCGAGGCGGCGCTGATGGAGGCGCTGACCGGCGCGAAATATCCCGCGCGCAACCCGATCCAGAACGTCAACGACATCAAGGCGCAGATCGCCGCCAACGAAAAGGGCGTCGCCGAGCTGCGCAAGATGGTGGCCCTGTTCACGCTGCCGGTGGTGAAGGCCTATATGAAGCACGTGCAGGACAACGCGGCCGAGAGCGTGCGCCGTGTCATCGACCGCCTGCACGACTCGGAATATTCCTACGAGCTGGACCAGGGCACCTTCATCAAGGTGAAGATCACGGTCGACAAGAAGAAGCGCGAGGCCAAGGTCGACTTCACCGGCACGTCGGCGCAGCAGCCGACCAACTTCAATGCGCCGGAACCCGTCACCCGCGCCGCCGTGCTTTACGTCTTCCGCGTCATGGTCGACGACGACATTCCGATGAACGCCGGCTGCCTGCGGCCGATCAACATCGTCATCCCCAAGCGCACCATGCTGACGCCGGAATATCCCGCTGCCGTCGTCGCCGGCAATGTCGAGGTGTCGCAGGCGGTGACCAACACGCTGTTCCTCGCGCTCGGCTCGCTTGCCGCGGCGCAAGGCACGATGAACAATCTCAATTTCGGCAACAAGACGTACCAGTACTACGAGACGATCTGCTCCGGCTCGCCGGCCGGCCCCGGCTTCAACGGCACCGACGCCGTGCACACGCACATGACCAATACGCGGCTGACCGATCCGGAAGTGCTGGAGTTCCGCTATCCCGTCGTGCTCGAGGACTTCCACATCCGCCAGGGCTCCGGCGGCAAGGGCAAGTGGCACGCCGGCAGCGGCATCCGCCGCACCATCCGCTTCCTCGAGGAGATGGAGTGCACGATCCTGTCCGGCCATCGTCGCGTGCCGCCGCCTGGCCTCGACGGCGGCAGCGCCGGCCAGATCGGCGAGAACTGGGTCCGCCGCAAGAGCGGACACATGGAGCGGCTGAAAGGCTGCGACGCCACTGTGATCGGTGCCGATGAAGCCGTCATCATCCAGACGCCGACCGCGGGCGGCTACGGCAAAGCGTGAACCGTGATCTCACCGCGTGAAATGTCCGACAGCAAACACAGGTGATCGAGCGGTTTAGACAAAATCTATTCGCGTCAGCCGCGCCGACTTGGTAGCCCGCTTCCCGGGGACGGCATTGGCTGATTCAGATCGCTGATATGTCAGAGGCTCGGGGAAGCGCGCGCTCGCGCACGTTCAAAGGCGGCTCGATCATTTTCGGCGTCGCCGCCGCGATCGACTGCATCATCCGGAACATGTCCGAGACCGGCGCGGCGCTGGAAGTCGAAAGCCCGGTCGGCATTCCCGACGAGTTCACGCTCCTCATCAAGCCGGAATACGTGAAACGGAACTGCCGCGTCGCCTGGCGGTCGGCCAAGCGCATCGGCGTCGCTTTCGTGTGACGCGCCTTCCCGCGGCTCAGATGATCGCCTGACGGACCTTGGCGGAAACCCACTCGCTGACGACGACGCTGGCGAGGATGACCAGCAGGATGAGCGACACCTTGGTCCAGGCCAGCGTCGTGATGGCGGCGTTGAGCGGCAGGCCGATGCCGCCGGCGCCGACGAGTCCGAGCACGGTCGACTCGCGGATGTTGATGTCCCAGCGAAACACCGAAATGCCGGCGAAGGCGGGCATGACCTGCGGCACGATCCCGTAGGCGGCGACTTGGCCCGCGCTCGCGCCCATCGCGCGCACGGCTTCCACCTGATGCTCGTCGATCTCCTCGATCGCCTCGTACAGGAGCTTCGCGCAGAAGCCGATCGAGCGCAGCCCGATCGCCAGGATGCCGGCGAGCACGCCGGGGCCGATGATGGTGACCAGCATCAGCGCCCAGATCAGGGAGTTGATCGAACGCGTCGAGACGATGACGAAGATCGCGATCGGCCGCAGCACCGTGACGCTGGGCGTCGTGTTGCGCGCGGCGCAATAGGCGATCGGCACCGCGAGGACGACGGCGATCGCCGTGCCGAGCGTCGCCATGTTGAAGGTGTCCCACATCGGCCGCCACAGCGTGCCGATGAAGCTCCAATCGGGCGGCACCATGCGCACGCCAAGATCGACCGCCTGCGTGGGCGCGTCGAGAACGAACGGCCAGATCGTCTTGTCGGACACGAAGGCGCAGCAATAGGCGAAACCCGCGGCGCCGAGCAGCCACAGGCCCCAGACCGTGAACTGCGTCCGTCGGTCGCGCCGCTGCCAGACCTTGACCGTGCCGTTCAGGACAACCGGCATCAGTTCACCCGCCGCCGGATGAAGCCGGACGAATATTCCATCGCCATGACGAGGCCGATGATGATCAGCAGGATGGCGGCAGCGGAATCGAACTCGTAGCGGTTGAACGCCGTGTCGAGCGTCGCGCCGATGCCGCCCGCGCCGACAATGCCGACGACCGCGGACTCGCGGAAATTGATGTCGAAGCGGTAGAGCGCGAGCCCGAGCATGCGCGGCATCACCTGCGGCTGGATACCGTAATTGATCCACTGCACCCAGCGCGCGCCGGTCGCGCGCACCGCTTCCGCCTGTCCCGGGTCGATGTCCTCGATGTCTTCCGCGAGCAGCTTGCCGTAGAACCCGATCGTCGCCACCACCAGCGTGACGACGCCGGCGAACGGCCCGAAGCCGAAGAACTTCACGAAAAAGATCGCGAGGATGATCTCCTGGAAGCTGCGCGACACCGCAAGGAACGCGCGGCAGACATAATAGACGGGCGCCGGCGCGACGTTCTTCGCCGCGCCGAGGCCGACCGGAATGGACAGCACGATGCCGATCGCCGTCGCGACGACGGTCATCCAGAGGCTCTCCAGCATGCCGTCGAGGATTTCCGACCAGCGCGTCGTGAAGTCCGGCGGAAAGAACGCCGAGAGGAAGCGCGCGCCGCGCGGCAGACCCTCCCAGACGCGGTGCCAGTTCACGTCCGTGGTGCCAAACGCCGCTGCGAGATAGACGACGACCGCGATCGTGATGCCCCAGCGCAGGGCCGCGCTCCGGATCGCCGGCGGCTTGCGCCAGAGGCGCGGCGCGGTCGCGGCGATGCTCGCCGGGCTCACGTCAGCCCCGCCATCCGGTCGCGGTCGAGCGGGCGGCCGTCCGAACCTTGCGGCCGCATCGCCGCGTCGCCGTCCTCGTCCTCGTCCGGCGCGCCGCCCTTCGACAGGGTCGTCGACCAGTCTTCCTCGCCGTAGATGCGCGTCAGCACGTCCTCGTCGAGCCCGGACGGCGGTCCGTCATAGACGATCGTGCCGAGCCGCAGCCCGACGATGCGCGAGGCGAACATGCGCGCGAGTTGCACGTCGTGGATGTTGATGATCGCCGGCAATCCACGCTCGGCGCAGAGCTCGGTGATCAGCCGCATGATCTGCCGCGACGTCTTCGGGTCGAGCGAGGCCGTCGGCTCGTCGACCAGCAGCAGGTCAGGCTCCTGCATCAGCGCACGGCAGACGCCGACGCGCTGGCGCTGTCCGCCCGAGAGTTCGTCTGCGCGCTTGTCGACCATGTGGTCGAGGCCGACGCGCGACAAAAGACGAAAGGCCGAGTCGATATCGGACTGCGGAAACCGGCGCATCGTCGAGCGCCAGAAGCCGACATAGCCGAGGCGCCCGCTGAGCACGTTTTCCATCACCGAGAGCCGCTCGACCAGCGCGTATTCCTGGAAGATCATGCCCAGTTTACGGCGCGCACGCCGCAGCGCGCCGCGGGACAGGCCGGTGACCTCGATATCGTTGAGCGTGATGGTGCCCGCCGTCGGCTCGACGAGGCGGTTGATGCAGCGGATCAGCGTCGACTTGCCGGCGCCGGACGGGCCGATCAGCGCGACCACCTCGCCCTTGGCGACGTCGAGATCGACATTGCCGAGCGCGAGGTCGCCGGTGCGGTAGCGCTTCGAAAGTCCCCTGATCCGGAGCATGCCGGCGCGAAGTCCGTGCCCGTTACTTGCAGGTGTACTTCACGCCGTTCGCCGCATCGATCTTGCGGATGATGTTCCAGTTCGTCTTGTAGTTGATCGGCACGAACCGGTCCTCGCCCTTGAATTCGGCCTTCAGCGCCGAGCCCTCCCAGGGGAAGGAGAAGAACCCCTCCTTGATCTTGGCGACCAGCGCGGGATCGAGATTGTGGGCGTAGCCGTAGCCGGTCGTCGGGAACGTCTCGGATTTGTAGATCGTCCTGATCTTCGCCTTGTCGACGACCTTGCGCTCGAACATGCGGAACATCACTTCGTTGGCGATCGCCGCGGCGTCGTAATCCTTGTTGGCGACGCCGATCACCGAATTGTCGTGCTTGCCGGAGAAGACGGCTGTGAAGTCGCGGTCCTTCTCGAGGTTGAAGTCGGCCTTGAGCAGCGCCGACGGCGCCTTGAAGCCGGAGTTCGACGTCGGCTCAGTGAAGGCGAGCTTCTTGCCCTTGAGGTCCGTCGGCGATTTGATCGCGCTGTCGGCCGGCACGATGATCTCCATCTCGTAGCCGAACTGCCCGTCCTTGCCGCCCATGATGGCGAACGGCACGAAGCCGGCGCAGTTGACCGCGATCGGATTGGAGCCGGTGTTGAAGCCCGCAATATGCAGCCGGCCGGAGCGCATCGCCTCGATTTCCGCGGCGTTCGACTGCACCGGGAAGAACACGACCTTCTTACCGGTCGTCTTCTCCATGTGCTTGATGAAGCCGTCCCAGACCTTGCCGTAAACGGCGGGGTCCTCGACCGGCGTGTAGGCGAAGACGAGGACGGAAGGATTGACCAGTGGCTTGGCGTCGGTCGGCGTGTCGGCGACGAGATCGCCGTCGCGGTCGCAATAGGCCTTGTCGAGATCGCCGCGCGGACAATCCTGCGCGCGCACGGCCGTCGTGGACGCGAGCAATGCAAGCGCCAGGATCGCAATAGCAAAGTGTCGTGACATGGTCCGCCCCCGGTCCGCGGCGCCGTTTATCGGCGCCTGTCGCCGCCAGCTTACCATCGGCCGGTGCGGGCACAACGGCGACGGACCGGTATTCCGCAGGGCGTCCGGCGGCGCGGTAGAATTGCGCGCCGGCCGGGAACCGGCGTCGACCTCAATGCCCGCCCGCTCCCGCCGCGACCGGGACCGGGCGCTTCATCGTCACGCCGGCCACCGCCAGCACGGCGAACAGGACGGTGAGGATCAGGAACACGTCGGCGAAGCTCATCACGCTCGCCTGCCGGCGCGCCAGCCCCATCATTTCCTTCAGCGCCATGGTCTGGGCGTCGGAACCGGCGAAGCGGTGCGTCAGATTGGTGAGCGTCTCCATGGCCGGCACGCGCGCCCAGTTCACCGACTCATGAAGCCGCGCGAGGTGCAGGTCCATGCGGTCGTTGAGCACGGTGTTGATCACGGCGAGCCCGATGGCGCCGCCGAGATTGCGCGTCAGGTTGAACAGGCCGGAGGCGTTCTTGACGCGGTCGGGCGGCAGCGTGCCGAGCGCGGTGTTCGTCACCGGCACGATCGCGAACATCAGTCCGATGCCGCGGAAGATCTGCGGCCACAACAACTCCCAGAAGTCCCAGTCCTTGGTGACGTAGGTCATCTGCCAGGTGCCGAGCGCGAACAGCACGAAGCCGCCGATCAGCACGTAGCGCGGATCGAAGCGCTGCGAGAGCTGGCCGGCCGCCGGCGCCGTCAGGAACATGGCGATGCCGGAGACGAACATCGTGTCGCCGATCATCAGCGCATCGTAGCCGCGCACCTGCGCGAGATAGACGGGATAGAGATAGGTCAGGCCGTACAGGCCGATGCCGAGGACGAAGGAGAACAGGCTGCCGAGCGCGAAGTTGCGGTTGTTGAAAGCGCGCAAGTCGACGATGGGCGCCTTCGCCGTCAGCACGCGCACGAAGAACACGATCGCCGACAGGGCCGAGACCGCTGCGAACAGCGCGATGGTGCCGTCGTCGAGCCAGTCGTAGCGCGGGCCTTCCTCCAGCACGTATTCCAGCGCGCCGAGGAAGCCGGCCATGCTGAGAAGGCCCCACCAGTCGAAATTGTCGAGCAGCGCATAGTCAGGCTTGTCGAAATCGATCAGCGTCCAGGCCAGAACCGTGACGATCATGCCCGGCACGATGTTGATGAAGAACAGCCAGTGCCACGACATCGCGTCGGTGACGTAGCCGCCGATGGTCGGGCCGACGGTCGGCGCCAGCGTGGCGATGAGGCCGATGAT
>JBQCFB010000350.1:0-2391 GCA_051959715.1 Pseudolabrys sp. | reverse complement strand
GTCGCGGATATGTCGCCTGTCCTCGCGCAAATGCGCGGTGATGCCGTCGGCGCCCGCCGCGATGGCGAGCTTGGCCGCGCGCACCGGATCGGGATGGCGGCCGCCGCGCGCGTTACGGATGGTCGCGACGTGGTCGACATTGACGCCGAGGCGGAGCTTTTTAGCCATTGACGCGCTCCGCCTTGGCCACCATCGGCTTGGCACGGAGCTGCGCAAGAATGGCCGTGAGGTGCTTGAGGTCGTAGACTTCCAGATCGATGGTCACGTCGGTGAAGTCCGGGGCGCGGCGCTCCATGCGGATATTGTCGATATTGCCGTCGTGCTCGGCGATCACCTGCGCGATCTGCGCAAGCGAGCCCGGCTCGTTGACCGACTGCACCGAGATGCGCACGGGGAAGCGGCGCGGCGTGCGCTCGTCCTCGTCCCAGCGCAGGTCGATCCAGCGCTCGGGATGGTCCTCGTAATCCGAGAGCGCCGGCGACTGGATCGGATAGATGGTGATCCCCTCGCCCGGATTGAGAATGCCGACGATGCGGTCGCCCGGCACGGCGCCGGCGTCCGAGAAGCGCACCGGCAAATCGGTGTTGATGCCGCGGATCGGCAACGCAGCTTCGGTCGCCTCGGGGGCCTTGAATTTCACGGACTTGAGCCGCCGCAGGCCGAACCAGCCGCTCTCGACCTTCTTCGGGCGGAGCGCGAGCGCCGCGGCACGCTCCTCCTTGTAATCCGGATACATGGCGCGGGCGACGTCGGAGGCCTTGAGCTCGCTGCGGCCGACCGCGGACATCACCTCGTCGATCGAGGAGCGCGCCAGCCGCGGCAGCGCGCCGATCAGCTTCTCGTCCGAATAGGAGATCTTGGCGCGCTGGAACAGGCGCTCGACGATCCGGCGGCCAAGCCCGGTGTACTGCGCACGCACGGCAGCGCGGGTGGCGCGGCGGATCGCGGCGCGGGCCTTGCCGGTACGCACGATGGATTCCCACGCGGCCGGCGGCGCGGCTTGCGCCTTCGAGGTGATGATTTCGACCTCGTCGCCGTTCGTCAGTTCGCTGGTCAGCGGCGAGATCTGGCCGTTGATCTTGGCGCCCACCGCGGTGTTGCCGACGTCGGTGTGCACCGCATAGGCAAAGTCGATCGGCGTCGCCTTGCGCGGCAGGGCGATCAGTTTGCCCTTGGGCGAGAAGCAGAACACCTGGTCGTGGAACAGTTCGAGCTTGGTGTGCTCGAGGAATTCTTCCGGATTCGAGCCTTCGGCGAGCAATTCGATCGTGCGGCGCAGCCACGCATAGGCGGTGGATTCGCGCGACAGGAGCTCGGTCGGCGAGCCGACGCCGTCCTTGTAGAGCGCGTGCGCGGCGATGCCGTATTCGGCGATCTCGTGCATCTCCTGGGTGCGGATTTGCAGTTCGACGCGCTGCTTGCCCGGCCCGATGACCGTGGTGTGGATCGAGCGGTAGTCGTTCGCCTTCGGCGTCGAGATGTAATCCTTGAAGCGGCCCGGCACCATCGGCCACGAGGAATGCACGACGCCGAGCGCGGCGTAGCAGTCGCCGAGCGTCTTGACGACGACGCGGAAGCCGAAGATGTCGGAGAGCTGCTCGAAGCCGACCGACTTGCGCTCCATCTTGCGCCAGATCGAATAGGCGCGCTTGCGCCGTCCCTTCACCGCGGCGGCGACGCCGCGCTCGGCGAGCTTCTTGGTGAGCTGGCTTTCGATCTCGCCGATCAGGAAGCGGCTGCGCTCTTCCAGATCGTTGAGCCGCGACATCACGACCGCGCAGGCGTCGGGATTGAGCTCGCGGAACGCCAGGTCCTCGAGCTCCTCGCGCATCTCGTGCATGCCCATGCGGCCGGCGAGCGGCGCATAGATTTCGAGCGTCTCGTCGGCGACGCGCCGGCGCGATGCCTCAGGCATCCAGTGCAGCGTGCGCATGTTGTGCAGACGGTCGGCGAGCTTGATCAGCAGCACGCGCACGTCGTCGGCGATGGCGAGCAGGAGCTTGCGCAGGTTTTCCGCCTGCTTCGCCTCCTTGGTGACGAGATCGAGCTTCTTGAGCTTGGTCAGGCCCTCGACCAGCCGGCCGATCGAAGGGCCGAAGAGCTGGTCGATTTCGGCGCGGGTCGCCTCGGTATCCTCGATCGTGTCGTGGAGCAGTGCGGCGGCGATGGTCGCGTCGTCGAGCTTGAGGTCGGTCAGGATCGCCGCGACCTCGATCGGATGCGAAAAATACGGGTCACCCGACGCGCGGCGCTGATCGCCATGCGCCTTCATGGCGTAGACGTAGGCGCGGTTGAGCAGCGCCTCGTTGGTGTTCGGATTGTAGGCGCGGACCCGCTCGACCAGGTCGTATTGCCGCATCATGGGCGCGCGGCGCACGTCCGCGGGCTTCT
>JBQCFB010000349.1:0-7277 GCA_051959715.1 Pseudolabrys sp. | reverse complement strand
CCGCCGACATCAGGATCGCCGTGGTCGCCGCCGAGAACATCTACGGCGACGTCGCCGCGCAAATCGGCGGCGATCATGTCGCGGTCACGAGCCTGATCAGCAATCCGTCGCAGGACCCGCACCTGTTCGAGGCCGCGCCCTCGGCGGTGCGCGCCATCGCCGATGCGCGCATCGTCGTCCTCAACGGCGCCGACTACGATCCGTGGATGGAGAAGCTGATCAAGAGTGCGCCGAGCCCGCGGCGCGCAGTCGTCAGCGCAGCCGCCGTGATGGGCCGCAAGCCGGGCGACAATCCGCACCTTTGGTACGACCCGGCGACGCTCCCGCGGGTTGCCTCCGCGATCGCGGCCGCTCTCACTGCGGCCGACCCCGCGCATGCCGCCGATTACGCGGCGAACCTCGCCGCCCTCGCCGCGTCGTTCAAGCCCGTCGACGCACGCGTCGCGGCACTGGCCGCGAAGTACAAGGCCGTGCCGGTGACGGCGAGCGAGCCGGTGTTCGGCCTGATGACGCAGGCGATCGGCCTGTCCATGCGCAACGAGCGCTTCCAGCTCGCCATGATGAACGGCACCGAGCCGACCGCGCACGATCTCGCCGAGATCGAACGCGACCTCAAGGAACGCCGGGTGAAGGCGCTCATCTACAATGCGCAGGTCAGCGAGCTGATGAGCACGCGCCTGCGCGAACTGGCCGCGGCTTCGAAGATTCCGGTCGTGTCGGTCACCGAGACGCTGCCGGCCGGTATGCATGTGCAGGATTGGCTCATGTCCGAGCTCGTCGCGCTGGACAAGGCGCTCGCCGGCCAATGACCTCTCCTGCCGTCGAACTCGATCGCGCGACGCTCCGCATTGGCGGGCGCACGGTGCTGCGCGACGTCAGCCTCGCGATCCGCCCGGGCGAGTTCATCGGCGTGCTCGGCCCGAACGGCTCCGGCAAGACGACGCTGATGCGCGCGGTGCTCGGCCTCTGTCCGCCGGCAGCGGGCGCGATCCGCGTGTTCGGTTCCCTGCCCCGATGCGGCGACGCCACGATCGGCTACCTGCCGCAGACGCGCACCGTCATCCCCGACCTCCGCATGCGCGGCATCGACTTCATCGGTTCGTCGCTCAGCGGCCATCGGTGGGGCCTGCCGGCGCATGACGCCAGTGCGTGCCGCGCCATTGCCGAGGCGCTTGAAGCCGTTGGCGCGCGCGAGCTCGCAAACCGGCCCCTGAACGAGATGTCCGGTGGCGAACGGCAGCGGCTTTTGCTGGCGCAGGCGCTGATCGGAAATCCGAAGCTGCTGCTGCTCGACGAGCCTTTGATCATGCTCGACGCGCGTCACCAGGACGTGGCGATCGATGTCGTTCGCCGGATTTGCCGCGAGTGCGGCGTCACCGTGCTGTTCTCGGCGCATGAACTGAACCAGCTCATCCATGCCGTCGACCGTGTGCTCTATCTCGGGCACGGCCAGGCGGCGCTCGGCGCGATCGACGAGGTCGTCACCGCGCCGGTGCTGTCGCGCCTCTACGGCACCGAGATCGAGGTCGTGCGCGCCGCAGGGCGCATCTTCGTGATGTCCCGGGGCCAGGACATGGAGCGCGTGGAGCACACGCACGACCATGGCCACGGCCATCACCACGAGCATTGACCGCATGTTCCAGTACGACTTCATGATCAACGCCTTCGCCGCCGCCGGCATCGTCGCGGTGGTGTCGGGCGTCGTCGGCTTCTTCCTGGTGATGCGCGGGCAGACCTTCGCAGGGCATGCGCTGTCTCACATCGGCTTCGCCGGTGCGACAGGCGCAGGCCTGATCGGCATCGGCGCGCTGTGGGGGCTGGTCGGCTTCACGGTCGCGGGCGGCATCGTCATGGGCCTGCTCTCCGAGCGCATCGCCAACCGTGACGTCGCCATCGGCGTCGTCCTCGCGCTCGCGCTCGGCTTCGGCGTCTTGTTCCTGCACTACCATACGAGCTTCGCCACGCAGGCGACGGCGCTGCTGTTCGGCAACGTGCTTGCTGTCGACCGCGGCACCATCGCGACGCTCGCCGTTCTCGCCGCGATCACGCTTGCCAGCCTCGCTGCGATCATGCGGCCATTGGTGTTCATGAGCCTGCAGCCGGAATTGGCCGAGGCGCGCGGCGTGCCGCTGCGCTTCGTTTCGACCGCGTTCCTTGGGCTCGTCGCGCTCGCGGTCGCGCAATGCGCGCAGATCGTCGGCGTGCTGCTGGTCTTTACGCTGATGGTCGGGCCGCCCGCGGCGGCGCAAAGGCTGGCGACGGGATTGTGGAGCGCACTCGCGCTATCGGCGGCGCTGGCGCTGGCCGAAGCCTGGGCCGGCATCGCGCTCGCCTTCTACACCGACTGGCCGGTGAGCTTCTGTATCGCCGCGCTGAGCGCGCTCGGCTATTTCGCGGCCCTGGGCGCGAGCGGCGTCCGCTCGCGCGTCGTCGTGGCGGATTGACGGCGCGGCCTTTAGGCCACAGCCTCCTGCGTGAGCATCATCGGCTGCACGGTCGTATCGCCCTTGATGCGATCCGCGGACGGCGCATCGACCGGACGATCGAGGCGGCGCGCGACGCCCTCGAACTGCGCGTTCTGTTCGATCGTGAGCGAGCGGTTATAGATCTCGCCGTCGACGACCGCCGTGCCCTGGAGCTTCACGGTGTTGCCGTGGATCGTGCCCTTGAACTCGCCCTTGATGACCTGTCCTGCGCGACGATCTTGCCCTCGACCTTGGCGCCCTCGCAGACCGTGAGCTGCGCGGTGTGGATTTCGCCGGTGACGCGGCCGTGGATCTGGAGCGCGCCTGCACAGGTGATGTTGCCGTTGATCATCATGCCCGGGCCGAAAACGGACACGACGTCGTTCTCTCGCGGCAGGGCGGCGGCGGGCGCCTCGAACCTGACGTCGGATTTATCGGCGGGCTTCACCGCGCCCTTCGGCTGGGAAAAGTAATTCACGCTGGCCTCCTCACGGACACTTTTCAGTTGTTGGTTTTGGCAAGCAGGCTGGCGGTCGCGCCGCTGCCCCCCGACAGCTCATGACGGCTTCGATCATTCCACTTTCGTTAAAAAGCGCAAAGCAAAAAGCGCCAATATCGATAACGCGGGCGCGGACGGAACCGGCCGGCGCGCAAATTAACTAACAAGGCAAACCAAACTCGCGCATCCCGCTTGAAAGGCGTCCGCACTGCGGCTTTAACCTTGCCTGTCATGGACGACGCAACGATCAACACCGCTGTCAGCCGCTTCCTCAAGAGCGTGAGCGTGAGCGCGCACCGCGAGATCGAGAAGGTCGTGCGCAAGGCCGTCGCCTCGGGCCAGGTCCGGGAAGGCGAGACGCTCACGGTCGGCGTGACCCTGGCAAACGAGAAGCTCGACCTCGACATTACGATCTTCAACAAGATCGAGCTGTGATTCCTTGGCGATTCTCGCCGTTTTGCGGCCTTAAAGCCCGTTATTCTGCGTTCGTTCGCTCACGGAACCGTCGCAGCGCCGTGACGGAACCGTTTGTCCCGCCCGGGCTTTTCCAGATCGCACACGCCAATCGACATTGAAGGAGGCAGCAGCGATGAAGAGCGGCATTCTGATTGCGGCGGCGGCCGCGGCGGGCCTGATGCTGGCGACGAGCATGGCTTCGGCGCATGAGACCCGAATGGGCGACGCGGCGCTCGGGGCGACGGCCGGCATGCTGGTGGCCGGACCGATCGGCCTGGTGGCCGGCGGCGCCATCGGTTACACCCAGGGACCCCACATCTCGCACCACATTTTCCACGGTCACCACCATTACCGGCACTATCGCCGGTATCACGATCACGACTATCGTTGATGGTGGCAGACTGAACCGCCGATCCGGGAGGCCGAAGCCACGCGACTTCGGCCTCTCTCCTTATCGCTCTCGCGCCGACGGGAATCGCTCATGAAGGTCCGCGCCGTAACTGCCGCCCTGCTGCTTGGTTTTGTCGTCGCCTACGGCACCTCGGCCGCCGTCGCCCAATCGCCCGGTATCCAGCCGAAGGCGCCTGACGTGCAAAAATCGGGCAAGAAAGCCAAGAACGACCTCGGCGGCAGCGAGGAAGAGCAGAACGCCTGCTACAAGGACGCGGCCAAGTATTGCGGCGACGCGATCCCCGACACCTTCAAGACGCTCGACTGCCTGAAGGAACACCGCAAGCGCCTAAGCAAGGCCTGCCAGCAGGTGCTCACCGACAACGGGCAGTAAGCGCCCCAGCAAACAAAGCGGCCGGGGAAATCCCCGGCCGTGTTGGTTTTCGGACCCTTCCTACTCCGCGGGCACCGCGGCCTTCGGCAACCGCTTGTTGCGGCGGCGCGTCCGCCACGCCTCGCGGCGGGCGGCAAGGTTGGCGATGCCCATCAGCGCCGCCGGCGTCACGATCAGGGTCAGCACAGTGGCGAAGCCCAGGCCGAACACGATCGCCGTCGAAAGGCTGATCCACCATTGCGTCGCCGGAGCGCCGTGCGTGATCTCGCGGCTGATGAAGTCGAGATTGATGCCGAAGGCGATCGGCAGCACGCCGAGGATCGCCGTCACGGCGGTCAGCACCACCGGCCGCGCGCGTTCGCGGCAGGTCTCGATGATCGCGTCATAGGCGGCGACGCCCTCGCGTCTCAGTCTGTCATAGGTGTCGATCAGCACGATGTTGTTGTTCACGATGACGCCGGCATTGGCGATGATCCCGATGCCGGTCATGACGACGCCGAAGGCCTGGCCCATGATCATGAGGCCGAGCAGCACGCCGATGGTCGACAGCAGCACGGCGGACAGCACCAGCCCGACCGACGTGAACTTGTTGAACTGCGCGAGCAGGATCGCGAAGATCAGGAACAGCGCCGTGCCGAAGGCCTTGCCGAGGAAGGCGCCGGCCTTGGCGCGCTCCTCGTCCTCACCCTTGAGCTTGAAGGTGACGCCGTCGCCGAGATTGGCCGTCGCAAGCTTCTGGGTGATCTCCTTCTGCACCTCGGCGTTCTGCACGCCGTCGGCGATGTTTGAGGACACCGTCATCACGCGCTGAGCATTGACGCGGTTGATGTAGCCGACGCGCTGCGCGGGAACGCGCTTGACGAAATTGCCGATCGGCACCGAGCCCGACGGCGTCTGGACGCGGAGTTCGTCGATCTGGTTGAGGCTGCGCCGGTCCTTCGGGAAGCGAACGATGATGTCGACCGCCTTGTCGGTGTCGGAGGGGCGATACTCCGTCACCTTGACGCCGTTGGTGACGAGCTGCACCGCGGTGCCGACGGTGTTGACGTTGGCGCCATATTTGGCGGCTTCCGACTTGTCGACCTCGAGCTTCCAGTCGATGCCGGGCAGCGGCAGGCCGTCGTCGAGGTCGCGGACCGCCGGCAGCTGCGACAGGATGGCGGCGACCTTCTTCGCCGCCGCCGGGAGCTTCGCCGGATCGAGAGCGGAGAGCTGCACCTGGATCGGCTTGCCGGTCGGAGGACCCGCGCGCGGCGCCGTCACTTCGACGAGGATGCCGGGGATGGACTTCGTCCCGTCGCGGATCTCGTCCATGATCACGTGCGCGGCCGGCCGCGTCTGCCAGTCGGCGAACTCGAACTGGATGACGCCGATCGTGTCCTCGGTGATCTCGTTCGAGCCCTGCGGCTGCTCGCCGACGCGGGTGTAGACGGTCTTCAGGCCCTTCGTCGCCAGCACGACCTTCTCGACCTGGCGGATCGCGGCATCCTTTTCGTCGAGCGCAATGTTGCCCCGCGCGTGCACAATCACCTGGCCGTAATCGGGCTCGACCGAGGGGAAGAACTCGACGCCGTGGCCGAATTTCGAATAGGCGCCGATCACGGCGACCAGCAACAGCACGGTCGCCAGCATGGTCTTGCCCGGATGCGCGATCGCCGCCTTCACGGCGCGCATGTAGAGGCCGTGCTCGCTGGCGCGATCGTCATGAACGACGGTCGCGGCGCGGCCGAGCAGCGCGCCGAGCGTCGGCGTGAAGAACAGCGCAACGGCGAGCGACGCCGACAAGGTCGCGATCAAGGTGATCGGCATGTATTTCATGAACTGGCCGACCACGCCCGGCCAGAACAGGAGCGGCGAGAAGGCCGCGACGCGCGTCAGCGTCGCCGCGATCACAGGCCCGGCCATGCGCTGCGCCGCCGTCGCGTAAGCGAGCTTCGGCGCCATGCCTTCGGCCATGCGCCGCTCGGCATATTCCGAGACGATGATGGCATCGTCGACCAGCATGCCGACGGCGAGGATCAGCGAGAACAGCACGACGATGTTGATCGTCAGGCCGGCGAGCTGAAGGCCGAGCACGCCGGCCAGGAACGAGGCGGGAATCGCGATGCCGATGAACAGCGACGACCGGAAGCCGAGCGCGAACAGGATGATGACGGCGACGAGCAGCACGCCGGTCGCGACCGAGTTCTGCAGGTCCGACAGCATCTGCCGGATCAGCTTCGACTTGTCCTGCGTGTAGCCGACGTGCACGCCTTCCGGCCAGTTGCCCTTGAGCCGCTCGACCACCTGCTTCACCGCGTCGACCGTCTCGATCAGGTTGGCGCCGGTGCGCTTCGACACCTCGATGGTCATGGCCGGCTTGCCGTTGACGCGGGTGATCGAGGTTGCGTCCTTGAAGGTCGGCTTGACGGTGGCGACGTCGCCGAGAGTCACGGTGGCGCCGGCCGACGAGGCGACCGGGATCGAGAGCATGTCCTGCGGCCGCTCGATGAGGCCCGGCACCTTGACCGCGAAGCGGCCGGTCTGCCCTTCCAGCGCGCCGGCGGCGATGATGCTGTTGGAGGCCTGCGTCACCGCCATGAGCTGGTCGATGGAGATGTTGTAGCTCTTCATCAGCATCGGCTCGGCGGTGATCTCAACCGCCTCGTCGCGCGTGCCGCGCAGCTCGGCCTTGAGCACGCCTGGCGCCTGCTCGATGGCGTTCTTGGCGTCGCGCGCAAGATGCAGCATCGTGCGCTCGGGCACGTCGCCGGCGAGCGTGACGACCAGCACCGGATACAGCGAGAGATTGACCTCCTGCACCGACGGCTCGTCGGCGTCCTTCGGCAGGTCGTGCTTGGCCTGGTCGACCTTGGCGCGCACATCGGCGAGCGCCGCGTCGGAATTGAAGCCGGCCTCGAACTCGAGCAGCACGTAGCCGCCGCCTTCGTACGCCGTGGCGCGCATTTCCTTGACGTTGCCGACGGCCTTCAATTGCGTCTCGACCGGGCGCAGCAGCAGGCGCTCCGCGTCCTCAGGGCTGATGCCGCGCTGCGTGAGCTGCACGTAGATGATCGGAACCTTGACGTCGGGC
>JBQCFB010000348.1:0-3730 GCA_051959715.1 Pseudolabrys sp. | reverse complement strand
ATAGGCGTCGAAGGCGATCGGCCGGCCGGTCGACACGTTGCACACACCGACCTCGGTGAGCGACAAGGTCTTCGCGGCCAGCCGAGCGAGGCTGTCGGTGTCGATGCGATGCTTGATGTCGGTAATGGTCGCGGCCACCGTCACGTGGTTGACCTTCATCAGGTAGGAACGGCCGGGCAAAAGCGGCTCGGCCGACATCCACACGAGATGCGCAGCGAACTGATCGGCGACCGCGGGGCGCTCGCGCGCCGGCACGAGCACGTCGCCGCGGGCGATGTCGATCTCATCGGCAATCCCGATGGTGACGGCGTCGCCGGCTTCCGCCGTCCCGACGTCACCGCCCGGCGCGAGGATCGATGTCACCCGGCTCATCTGTCCGGACGGCAGCGCGGCAATTTCGTCGCCGACGCGGACCGTGCCGCTGGCGATCGTGCCGGCAAAGCCGCGGAAGTCGAGGTTCGGGCGATTCACCCACTGCACCGGCAGACGGAAGGGACGCGCTGCGCGATTGTCCTCGACGTCGACCGTTTCGAGATGATCGAGCAGATGCGGGCCCGTATACCAGGGCATGCGATCGCTCTTTGCCGACACGTTGTCGCCGAAGCGCGCCGACAGCGGAATGGCTTTCACGTCCTTGAAACCGAGCGGTGCGGCGAAGGCCGCGAAAGCAGCGGATATGCTTTCGAACACATCCTGCGCGTAATCGACGAGATCGATCTTGTTCACGGCCAGCACGGCATGGCGGATGCCAAGCAGGCTCACAATGATGGAATGGCGGCGCGTCTGTGCCAGCAGGCCCTTGCGCGCGTCGACAAGCAACACAGCCAGCTCGCAGTTCGAAGCGCCGGTCGCCATGTTGCGCGTGTACTGCTCGTGACCTGGCGTATCGGCGACGATGAAGGATCGCCGCGGCGTCGCGAAGTACCGATAGGCGACGTCGATCGTGATGCCCTGCTCGCGTTCGGCTTCTAGGCCGTCGAGCAGCAGCGCGAAGTCGATGTCGGCGCCGGTGGTGCCGTGCCGCTTCGAGTCGCGCGCCAGCGCTGCCATGTGATCGTCGAAGATCAGGTTCTGTTCATACAGCAGCCGCCCGATGAGGGTCGACTTGCCATCGTCGACCGAGCCACAGGTGAGAAACCGCAACGCCGGCCGGGTGTCGATCGAGACCGCTCGCTCTTGTGCGGCGATGGTTTCGGGGGCGAGCATCAGAAATAGCCCTCGCGCTTTTTCTTCTCCATCGACCCGGATTCGTCGTGGTCGATCAGCCGGCCCTGGCGTTCGGAGCTTGTCGACGCACGCATCTCGTCAATGATGGCGTCGAGCGTGTCGGCGGTGGAGCGAATGGCTGCGGTCAACGGATAGCAGCCAAGCGTGCGGAAGCGCACGCTCACCATGCGCGGTGACTCGTCCGGCAATAATGGCAGCCTTGCGTCGTCGACCATGATCAAGGCACCGTCGCGCTCGACCACCGGGCGCGGTCTGGCGAGGTAGAGCGGCACAACGGGGATGTCCTCGGCGCGGATGTAGTCCCACACGTCGAGCTCGGTCCAGTTCGACAGCGGAAAGACACGCAGCGACTCGCCGGGCTTGATGCGGATGTTGAAAAGCCGCCACAGCTCCGGGCGCTGATTGCGCGGATCCCAGCCGTGCGCGGCAGTGCGATGCGAAACAATGCGCTCCTTGGCGCGGCTCTTCTCCTCGTCGCGGCGGGCGCCACCGAAGGCAAGGTCGAATTTGTACTTGTCGAGAGCCTGGCGCAGGCCTTCGGTCTTCATCACCTGCGTGTGCATCGACGAGCCGGAAGCAATCGGCGAGACGCCGCGCCGGAGCCCCTCCTCGTTCACATGGACGATAAGGTCCATGCCGGTACGCGCCGCCATCTGATCGCGGAATGCGATCATCTCGCGGAATTTCCAGGTCGTATCGATGTGGAGGAGTGGGAACGGCGGCTTGCCGGGCGCGAAGGCCTTCTGCGCGAGATGCAACATCGCGCCGGAATCCTTCCCGATCGAATAAAGCATGACCGGATTGCGCGATTCAGCCACCGCTTCGCGCAGAATCTCGATCGCCTCGGCCTCGAGGCGGCGCAGGCGAATATTGTGCTGGCGCCAGTCCATGTGCACGTCCGGTCTTCTCTACCGGGACGTGCTACCGCATTTTGCGCTCAAGCGGGAGCGCCAATCGTTTCAAATTTCAAGCGCAAATGAAAATTCCGGCCCAGAAGCCGGCTATTTCAGAGCACGCCGGACCGCCTCTACGATGCGATCCTGCGTCGGCGCATCGAGATAGGGGTGCATCGGCAGACTGATCACCTCGCCGGCAAGCTGGTCGCTGGCGGCCAGCCCCGCGGTGCCGGCCGGGTACTGCTTGTAGGCGACCTGCCGGTGCAGCGGGATCGGGTAGTAGATCGCCGTCGGGATGCCCTCGGCTTTCAGCGCAGCGGCGAGCGCGTCGCGGCGGCCGCCGGAGACACGGATCGTGTACTGCGCCCAGACCGAGGTGAGCCCGGCCGGAACGCCCGGCACGATCACGACGTCCTTGAGGCCCTCGGCGTAGCGCTTCGCCACCGTCTGGCGGGCATCGATCTCGTCCTGGAAGATCTTGAGCTTCTCGCTGAGCACCGCCGCCTGGATCGTATCCAGGCGCGAGGCGAGACCGATACGTACGTTATCGTATTTGTCGGTGCCCTGCCCGTGCACTCGGAGGCTGCGCAAGGTCGCGGCAATTCCGTCATCGTCGGTGAGAACAGCGCCACCGTCGCCGTAGCAGCCGAGCGGCTTAGCCGGAAAAAAGCTGGTGCAGGTGACCTGCCCGAACGTCCCGAGCCGGCGATTGTGATAAGTCGCTCCAAACCCTTGCGCGGCGTCATCGACTATGAACAGGCCGTGCGCCTCGGCGGCCTTTGCGATCGCGCTGTGCTCGGCCGGCAGGCCGAACAGGTCGACCGGAATGATCGCCTTCGGCGTCAGACCGACGGCCTTGGCGGCCTCGACGGCGCCGGCAATGTCTTTGACATCAATGTTGAACGTGTCCGGATCGACATCGACGAAGACTGGCGTCGCACCGACCAGCACCGCCACTTCCGCAGTGGCGCAAAAGGTGAAGGACGGGCAGATCACCGCATCGCCCGGTCCGACGCCGAGCGCGCGAAGACCGAGCACGAGCGCGTCCGTGCCACTCGCGCAACTCACCGCATGGCGGGCGCCCGCGAACTCGGCAAGCTCGCGCTCGAACGCCGTCACTTCGGGGCCGATGATGAACTGGCAATGCGTAAGGACACGCGCTACGGCGGCGTCGATGGCCGGGCCCAGGCGCTTGCGCTGAGTGGCGAGGTCGATGAAGGGAATCATAGGGATCTGCGATTTCGCATTCATTCGACATCCGTATGGGTGGAAAGGACGATTAGCCGGCCACGGCGTGCGGGCCCTTGCGGGCGGGCGCGGCGGTCGGGCGCGAAGCAAGGCAACGAGCCGCAATCTCGAGGGAGGCGACGCCCTCCTCGCCGGTGACGGCGGGCGCCGCGCCGGTGCGGACCGCGCGCAGGAAGGCCAGAAGCTCGGTACGTAGCGGCTCGGCATGGCCGACCGACAGATGGCGCATCGACTAGCTGCCGTCCGGCTGGAAGCCGAAGCACTCGGTCACCTGCCGCGTCAGCAGGTCGCCCATCACATACTTGCCGCGGGTGGCGACGGTGACGCTGCGCGCTTTGAACGGCGTCAGCCAGTTGGTG
>JBQCFB010000347.1:0-2198 GCA_051959715.1 Pseudolabrys sp. | reverse complement strand
GCACATGTGCATGATCGGCCGCATGCGGCATTTGCTCGTGACGCTGAACGGGATCACGCTCGGGCTGTGATTGTGCACGACCGCGTTGACGTCAGGCCGCGCCTCGTAGAGCGCGGCGTGGATGAAGCGTTCCGAATACGGTTTGCCGGGCTCGTTGCCGACGCTCGTCCCGTCGAGCGTGAATTCCATGATGTCCTCGACCTGCACCATCTGCGGCGCGCGCGCGCGACAGCAGGAAGCGGTCGGGCTTCTGCGGATGCCGGATGCTGACATGGCCGAAGGAGTCGAGCACCTTCTCGTGCGCGAGGATGCGGTTGGCAGTAATCAGGTCCTCCAGGACCGGCGTGAGATCGTCCATGGTTCCTCGCAACCGTCTCGAACACGAATTCCGGCGGCACTCTTGCAGATCGGGCGGAACGCGGAAAGACGGGCGCCCGAAAGCCTTTCATGCGTCCCATGCAGCCTGATAGGATCGCGCCATGACAGACGCACTTCCGATCATTGCCATTGCGACCGGCGATCCGGCCGGGATCGGCCCCGAGATCAGCATGAAGGCCGCGCTCGACCCGGCCGTCCGCGCGCAGTGCCGGCCGGTGCTGTTCGGCGAGCCGACCGTCGTCGAGCGCCACGCCAAGGCGTGCGGGATCGGTGCGCCGATCCGCATCGTCAACCGGCCCGGCGACGCCGACGCGTCCGGCGCGCTCTCGCTCGTCGCCTGCCCGAGCGCCGAGGTGAACGACATCGGCTTCGGCTCGACCAGCGCGGCGAGCGGCCGTGCGTCCCTGTTCGCCGCCGGTGAAGCCATTCGCGCCGCGCGCACCGGCGCCGTCGACGCCGTCGTCGCCGCACCGCAGAACCAGACATCGATCTCGCTCGCCGGCATCGCGTTCGACGGATACCCGTCCTTCGTCGCCCGCGAGACCGGCCTCGACCCGCGCGACGTCTACCTGATGCTGTGCTTCGATGCGGTGAAGATCGTGCATTGCACCTTGCACGTCAGCGTCCGCGAGGCGCTGTCGCTGATCACGCGCGAACGCGTCGGCCACGTCATCGCCGTCGCCGATGCGACGCTGAAGCGCCTCGGCATCGCCAGGCCGAAGATCTGCGTCGGCGGGCTCAACCCGCATGCCGGCGAAGGCGGCCTGTTCGGCAGCGAAGACGCCGAGATCATCAAGCCGGCAATCGATGATTCAGTCGGCAAAGGGATCGACGTGACCGGCCCGTTCGGCGCCGACACGATGTTTCACAAGACCGGCGTCGATGCCTTCATCGTCATGCTGCACGACCAGGGGCACATCACCGCCAAGCTGCTCGCGCGCAACGCCACCGCCGGCCTCGCGATCGGCAGCCCGATCCTGTTCTCGTCGGTGGCGCATGGCAGCGGCCACGACATCGTCGGCAAGGGCCAGGCGAGCCCGAAGGCGATGATCGAGGCGATCACGCGGCTGGCGAAAGCGCCTCGCACGAGGACAGCCTGAGCGGCAATCGTTTTCCCGTCGTGAAAGACGCGTCACACCTCGATCGTCACCGTACCGTCGTCGAGGACGACGGTGTAGGTCTTGATCGGCACCATGCAGGGCGGTCCGGCTACCGCACCCGTCCGGACGTTGAAGCGGCCGCCATGGAAATTGCACTCGACCTCGTCGTCCTCGAGATAGCCTTCGGACAGCGAGCCCGGCCCGTGCGTGCACATGTCGTCGGTGACGAAGTACTCGCCGCCGACATTGTAGACCGCGAGCACCAGATCGCCGTGCGTGACGCGGATCGCGGTTCCCTCCGCCACCTCCGTCGTGCGACACAAGGATATCCGGGTCGGGCTGGTGGCGTTCTGAAGGCCTGTCATCGGTCCGTGGTCAACCGCTATACTGAGCGTTACAACGAGAGCAGGATGTCTACGCACAGAGCCCCGCGAAGACAAGGCAGCACCGCTTAAGACGGCGCCACGCGAACAAGAACAAGGGAGACGCTCGATGCTCAGGAAGGAACAGAACGATCTGCTGACGCAGACCGGTCCGGACACGCCCGGCGGACGCCTGTTCCGCAGCTACTGGATTCCAGCCCTGCTCGCGCGCGAACTGCCCGAGAAGGATTGCCCGCCGGTGCGGGTCAAGCTCCTCTCCGAGCGCCTGATCGCGTTTCGCGACAGCGAGGGCCGGCTCGGCCTCATGGACGAGTTCTGCGCGCACCGCGGCGTGTCG
>JBQCFB010000346.1:0-11654 GCA_051959715.1 Pseudolabrys sp. | reverse complement strand
GCGCTGCATCAGGCGCGGTTCGCGCTCGGCGGGCTCATCGTCGACGCCGACCGGATGAAGCAGAACCTCGACATGTCGAAGGGGCTCATCGTCGCCGAAGCGGTGATGATGCAGATGGCGCCGTTCATCGGCCGCCAGCAGGCGCATGACATCGTCTATGGCGCCTGCCGCGTCGTGAACGAGAAGGGCGGCACGCTTGCCGAGGCGCTCACCGCCATGCCGGAGGTGACGAAGCACTTCGACGCGGCGGCGATCGCGCGCATGACTGATCCGGCCAATTATTGCGGCCTCGCGCCGCAAATGGTCGATCGCGTCATCGCCAGCGCGAAGCGATAGCTGCGCCTAGTCCCTCGGGAAATCGTACAGCCGCGCCGGATTGTCGCTGAGGATCGCCTGGCGGTCCGCCGCGCGCGGCGTCCACGCCAGAAACAGATCGAGCAAATGCTTCGCGTCCGGCACCGGGCCCTCGGGGCGCGGATGCGGCCAGTCGGAGCCCCAGACGAGGTTCGCCGGATTGGCGGCGACCAGCGCCTCGTGAAACGGTTTGGCCTCGAGATAATCCGGTGCGGCCGAGCCGAGCCGGTAGGCGCCCGACACTTTCGACCACAGCCGGCCTTCGCCGACGCCGCGCACCAGGGCTTGGAAGCCCGGATGGTTGATCCCGTGGCGGTGGTCCATGCGGCCCATGTGGTCGACCACCACCGGCACCGAGGCCGGCACGCGCGCGAGCTGGCTGCCAAGGTCCGGCAGATCGCGCGTGTCGATCCACAATTGCAGGTGCCAGCCGAGCGCGGCCATCACCGGATAGAGCGGCTGGATGTCGGAGAGCCGAACGCCGTTCTGGTAATACGGCTTGCCGTCGCGACGGAATTCGTTCGCCCGGAGGCCGCGGACCCCGACCGTGTGCCACTCCCTCAGCGTCGCCGGCGAAAGCTCCGCGCCGCCGACCGCGACGCCGCGCAGGCGCGCCGGTTCGCGCGCGAGCGCGTCGAGCGTGGCGCGGTTGTCCCGGCCATAGGCGCTGGGCTGCACGATGACGCCGCGCTCGCAGCCGAGCCGGTCGAGCAGGGCGAGATAGGCCGACAGTGGTGCGTCTTCGGGCGTGTAGCTGCGCGGCTCCGCATAGGGAAACTGCGCGGCCGGCCCGAAGACGTGACAGTGACAGTCGCAGGAATGAGCGGGCAGTGAACTCATTCCGGCTTGATGCCGGCGAGCTTCGCCGCCTCTTTCATGTTCTCCGCGTCGGTCTTGATGAAGGCGGCGAAGCCCTTCGCCGTCATCTGCTCCGGCGTCGCCAGTTCGGCGCCGATGCTGGCGAGGCGCTCGGCCGCCGTGCCGCCCGGCTTGAGCCCGTCCTGGATCGCCTTCTCGATCTTGGCGAGGATGTCCGCGGGCGTCTTCGTCGGCGCAAGGATGCCGATGTAGCTCGAAGCGGTGAAGCCCTTCACGCCGGCCTCGATGAAGGTCCCGATGTCCGGCGCGAGCTTGGTCCGCTGCACCGAGGCGACGCCGATGATGCGCGCCTTGCCGCCCTTGTGCAGCGGCAGCGCGGTCGAGAACTCGGTCATGGCCGACTGCACGCTGCCGCCCATCAGGTCCGGCATCAGCGCGCCGCCGCTGCGATAGGGCACGTGCGTGATGTCGGCGCCGGTCGCCGCCTTGAAACGCTCGAGCGTCATGTGCGTGGCGCTGCCGACGCCGCTCGAGGCCATGGTGATCGGCTGCTTCTTCGACTGCGCGATGAATTCTGGCAGCGTTTTCGCGGCCAGCGAATTGGTGACGATGATCGCGTGCGGCACGTAGCTCGTCAGCGCGATCGGCGCGAGATCCTTCTGCGGATCGTATTCCATCTTGGCCTGCACCAGCGGATTGACGGTGAGCGGACCGTTCGAGCCGACCAGGAGCATGTAGCCGTCCGGCGTCGCGCGGGCGACGAAGGCCGCGCCGATGCTGCCGCCGGCGCCGCCGCGGTTCTCGACGACGACGGTCTGGCCGATGCCCTTCGAGATCTGGTCGCCGGCGAGACGGCCGACGATGTCGGCATTGCCGCCGGCGGCGAACGGTACGATGAGATGCACAGGCCGTTCCGGCCATCCGGCGGCGAAGACGTCGCGCGGCAGCAGCGCGGCGGCGGGCAGCGCGCCCAGCGTGGCGATGAATGTGCGGCGTGAAACGGTCATGTGCATCCTCCCTGTTGCGGCGGCGGCATCGGGCTCGCTCCGCCCTGTCGTTGACCCGCCGTCCTTGACGCGCGGCGGGTCCGGCCAGACTAGGCAAGGGGCCGATATTCGCATAATCGATAATGAAAATGCGCGCTATTCACCAAGCCAATGCCGGCGGGCGTCCCCGTATGAACCTGAGCAGCCTCGATTTCAATCTCCTCAAGGTGCTCGACGCGCTGATCGCCGAGCGCAACGTCACCCGCGCGGGAAAACGGCTCGGCCGCTCGCAGCCCGCGGTCAGCAATGCGTTGCAGCGGCTGCGCCATCTCACCGGCGACGAATTGCTGGTGCGCGGGCCGGCCGGCTTCGTGCTGACCCCGCGCGCCGAAGCGATGCGCGAGCCGTTGCGCGAGGCGATCGCGCTGGTCGAGAGCTGCGTCGCCGGCGTGCCGCAGTTTGACGCGGCCAAGGCCGGCGGCCCCTTTCGGTTGTCGACGCCCGACCGGCTCAGCATTGCGGTGGTGCCGGCGCTGCTCGCCCGCTTGCAGAAGGCTGCGCCGCAAGCGGCGCTGCACGTCATCACCGCCGAGCGTCAGCGCGCGCTTGAGCTGCTCGACGCCGACCGCATCGACTGCGCGCTCGGTTGGTTCGACGAGAAGCCCGCGCATTGCAGCGCCGAATTGATGATGGAGGAGAGCCTGTTCTGCGTCTTCCGCCGCGATCATCCGATCCTGAAGCGCGGCAAGTGCTTCGACATTCAGGCCGTGCTGTCCTATCCGCACGTCGTGGTCAGCGCCAGCGGGCAGGGCAGCGCGATCTTCGACGATCTGCTCAAGCGTCACGGTCTGTCGCGCCGCGCGCTTGTGGCGATGACCAATTTCACCGCGGTGCCCGCGCTCTTGGGCGGCAGCGACATGATCGGCGTCTTCACCAAGCTTGCCGCCGACGTATTCCAGAAGGCGTTCGGGCTGGCCAAGCGTCCGGTGCCGCTCGATGTCGGCAAGGTCGCGACGCAGATGGTGTGGCCGCTGCGCTACGACCGCGACCCGCGGCACGTCTGGCTGCGGCAGCAGATCAAGGCGGTGTACCGCGAGTTCTGACCCTACGCGTGCACGCGCGCGAGGAAGTCGAGCGTGCGGGCGCGTGCCGTTGCCGCCGCGTCGGCGACATAGGCCGGCCGCACGTCGTTGGCGAAGGCGTGACCGGCCTCGTAGAGATGCGTCTCGGCTGTCGGATAGGCCGCCTTCACCTGCGCGACGATCTCCGGTGTCGAATTCGGATCGGTCTTGCCGAAGTGGAACAGCAGCGGACACATCGGCTTGCAGGCGAGGTAAGTCGGAAGCCGCGTGCCGTAGAAGGCGATCGCGCCCTTCAAGTCGACCTCCGCCGCCGCCCGTACGATGACGCCGCCGCCCCAGCAGAAGCCGAGGACAGAGACGCCGCGCGGCCCGCGCACACGGTCCGCCGCCGCCGCAATGTCGAGCATTACCTTGTCGAGCGGCAGGTTATAGGCGAGGTCGCGGCCGCGGTCGGGTTCGCTGAACGGCACCACGGTGCCGGGCGCGGCACGGTCGTAGAGCGCCGGGATGATCGTGTCGTAACCGTCGCGTGCGTAGGAGCGCACGACGTTCTTCAGCTGGTCGGTGATGCCGAAGATCTCCTGGAGGATGACGAGGCCGCCCTTCGGCGTGCCCGAAGGCGTCGCGCGGAAGGCTTCCAGTTTAAAGCCGTCTGCCGCGGTGACGCTCGTCATGCCGTCGCTGATCTCGTTCGCCATGGTTGCTCCTCCCGATTGGTGCGCACGCTAGGGAGCGACGGCGCCATCCGCCAAATCGATTGTCGATATGGGCTGCATTGGCAGGGTGAATGTCACGCGGTTTGTGCGCGACGCTCGAAGCCGAGCCGCCGCAGGCCGACCGCGACTTCCGGGCAGCTCATGAACAGCCGCCACAGCAGCGCCGAGCGATAATTCTCGATCATCACCACGATCGGTCCCTGATCAATCGCCAGATGGCTGTCGGCGATCCAGCCGGCGCTTTGATTGAAGGAGTCGATGAAGCCGAGATCGCCGAACAGCCGGTCGCCCATGCCGTCGTGGAAATGGCGCAGCGCGGCCATCGATTCCTTCGGCGCGTAGGGCATCGACGCGATTGCCGCGGTCGGCGCGATGACGCCGTGATCGTTGTCCGGTGCGAACGCGTTGTAGCCCTTGTCGCCGTCGCAGGCGGTCAGCCCCCAGCAGTTCGCGCCGTAACCGGCGAAACCGTTTGGATTGGCGATGCAGTGCGCACGATTGATGTGCACGTGCGCGCAATTCTGCGCCCAGTAGTCGGCATAGGCGTCGGAGAGGCCGCGCGGATCGAGTCCGAGAAACGAATAGTGCGCGAAGAACAGCGGTCCACCGCGGTCGGGCCCGAGCGGCAGCGTCGCGCCGTGATAGTCGCGGCCGTTGCGGAAAACCGGGCTGTCGGCCCAGCCGCGATGATAGACGCGGGAGTCGATCGCATGCGTGGGTGACGCGGCGGCGAGCACGTAGGTGATGAGGCACTCGTTCCAGCCGCGGATGGCGTGGTTCATCGCCCAATCGTGGCGCTCGCTCCAGTGCCAGTAGAGAACGTCCTCGCCGCGCGTGTGCCAATCCCATTCGACCCCATGCCAGAGGTGGTCGATGGCGGCGACGAGGCGGACATTATCGGCGAAGTATTGCCGCGCGCAGAGAAGCCCGGCGACAAGGAACGACGTCTCGACCAGATCGCCGCCGTCGTCCTTCGGCGAGAACGGAATCGTCTTGCCTGTGCCGCCGTGCAGGAAATGCGGGAAGACACCGTGGAAGCGCTCAGCGCTTTCGAGGAACGCGACGATCTTCGTTACGCGCGCACGCACGTCGGCGCGGGTGAGAAAGCCGCGCTCCGCGCCGGCGATCATCGCCATGATGCCGAAGCCGGTGCCGCCGGTCGTCACCGTGTCCATGTAGCCGTAGCCGGGCACGGCATTGCTGCGCTCGCGCGCCATGCCGCTGACCGGATGGCCGAAGTCCCAGAAGTAGCGCAGGGTCTCCCGCTGCACGCGGTCGAGCAGAGCGTCGTCGGAGATCGATGTCATCGCCTCTACGAACGCCAGAGGACGCGTTTTGTGCCGAGCCTGTCGGACGCGCCGCCGATCTCGATGACGAACTCGCCCGGCTCGAACACCGTCTCCGGCGCAGCAAGGGTTTCGGCGCGGATGAAGGAGAGGTCCGCGGTGGTGATGCGGAACGAGACCGTGCGGCTCTCCCCGGGCGCGAGCGTCACCTTGCTGAACCCCTTGAGCTCCCGCAAGGGACGCGAGCGGCTGGCGACGGGATCGCCGATATAGAGCTGCACGACTTCCTCGCCGGCGACCTTGCCTGTGTTGTGCACGGAAACGCTGGCGGTGAGGACCGCGTCTTGGCCCTGCATTTCGCTGCTGTCGACCGCGACATCGTCGTAGTCGAACCGCGCGTAGCTCAAGCCGTGGCCGAATGCATAGAGCGGCGTCGACGCCCCCTCGATGCGGCAGGCGGTGGTGAACTTGCGGAAGACCGGGCGGCCGCGCGCGTCGCGCTCCGTATCGTTCGGCGTGTCGAGGCCGATGCGGTCGCCCGGCCGGCCCGTCGGCGGCTCGGCATAGGTGATCGGCGATTGCCCGGAATCGCGCGGAAAGCTCATCGCCAGTTTGCCGGACGGATTGGCCGCGCCGCAGAGCAAGTCGGCAATGGCGTTGCCCGCTTCGCTGCCGGGAAACCAGGCGTGGAGAATGGCGTTGGCCTGCGCGTCTTCCCACGCGAGCGCCAGCGGACGCCCGCTCATGGTGACGAGCACCAGCGGCTTTCCGGTCGCTACGAGCGATTCGAGCAGCCGGCGCTGGCCGCCCGGCAGTTCGAGACTGCTGCGCGTCGCCGCCTCGCCGGTGTGCTCACGCGCTTCGCCCATGCAGGCGACGATCACGTCGGCCCGCGTCGCTTGTGCGACCGCCTCGGCGATCAGCGTCTCGGGCGGGTCGATCGTTGCGGTCTCGCCGAACAGGTTGACCCGCGCGGCGATGTTCGGATCGTCGACGATGTTGGCGCCCTTGGCGTAGTGCACGTTGCCGAACGCAGCGCGCATTCCTTCCAGCACTGTGATGCTGTCCTGCGGCTGCGCCGCCACCGCCCATGTTCCTTGCATGTTGCCGCGGCTGTCGGCGAGCGGGCCAATGAGCGCGATCTTTTGCGTGCTCTTGAGCGGCAGCACGCCGTCGTTCTTCAGCAGCACGCACGATTTCACCGCGGCCTCGCGCGCCAGCGCGCGCGTCTCGCGCGTCAGCGTGACGGCAGCGCGCTTTTCCTCGTCGAGTCCGCGATAGGGATTATCGAACAGGCCAAGCCTCTCTTTCGCGGCAAGCACGCGGCGGCAGGCGGCGTCGATCTCGGCTTCGGTGACGCGGCCTTCGCCGACCAGCTCCGGCAGGAAGCGGCTGTAGCATTCGGCAACGAGATCGATGTCGACGCCGGCGCGGAAGGCGAGATACGCCGCCTCCTTCTCGTCGGCGGCGACGCCGTGGTTCACCAGCTCCATGATCGCGGTGTAGTCGGAGACCAGCAGTCCGTCGAAGCCCCAGCGTTCGCGCAGCAGATCGTGCAGCAATTCGCGGTGCGCGGTGCAGGGAATGCCGGCGAGATCGTGGAAGCCGACCATCACCGCGCCGATCTGCGCGTCGACCGCCGCCTTGAACGGCGGCAGCACCACGTTGTGCATGCGCCACGGGCTGATGTCGGCGCCGTTATAGTCGCGGCCTGCATCCGCGAAGCCGTAGCCGGCGAAATGCTTGGCGCAGGCCATCATCGTGCCGGCGCGCGTCAGGTCGTTCTGCTGATAGCCGTCGATAATGGCGCGCGCGAACACCGCGCCGACGTGTGGGTCCTCGCCCGGGCTCTCCGCACAGCGCCCCCAGCGCGCGTCGCGCGACACGTCGAGCATCGGCGCCCAGGCGAGCGCAATGCCGGACGCCGCGCCCTCGACCGCGGCCGCGCGCGCGGTGCGCGTGATGAGATCGGGATCGAATGAGGAGGCGAGCGCGACCGGCAGCGGAAAGATGGTGCGGTGACCGTGGATCACGTCGAGCGTGAAGATGAGCGGGATGCCGTGCGGCGATTGTTCGACGGCGATCTTCTGTAGTTCGGCGAGGCGCGGCAGCGCTGCGCCGGCGGCGAGGCTGCCTGCTTCGCCGCGGGCAATACGCGCCTCGATGTTCGCACTGGCGCTGCCGGCGCCGGTCGTGTCGGCGCCGCCGATGTTCGGATGATTGAGCTGGCCGATCTTCTCGGCGAGGCTCATGCGCCGCAACAGGTCGTCGATGTCCATCGCGACTTCAGGCTAGCGCGGCGGCGCGGCCCCGCACAGGCCTTTGGTGCAGCCGCGCGCCGAGCGGGCTGCGCACGAGATGCAGGACGCGTGGGTGGAACGCCTCGAGGCCCGGACGGTGGCCGATCGAGACGACGGTGGCGCCGGCCAGTTCCTCGTCGAACATCGACATCACGCGCTTCTGGCTGAGCTCGTCGAGGGCCGAGGTGGCTTCGTCGAGGAACACCCAGCACGGCTTGTGCAACAGGAGGCGCGCAAAGCCGATGAGCTGCTGCTGGCCGAGCGACAGGCTCTTGTCGAGGCGCGCCGGCACGTCGAGCATGGAGAGGAATTCGGCAAGCCCGACGCGCTTGAGCGCGCGCTCGATCGCCGCGCTGGAGAATGCGTCAGGCGCATCCGGATAGGCGATCGCGGCGCGCAGCGTGCCGAGCGGCAGATAGGGCCGCTGCGGCATGAACATCATCGTGTCCGGATCGGGCAGATGGATCGTTCCCGTGCCCCACGGCCACAGGCCGGCGAGAGCGCGGAACAGGGTGCTCTTGCCGGCGCCGGATTCGCCGACGATCAGCACGCGCTCGCCGAGCGCTATCTCGACCGACGTCTCGGCGATGACGACGCGGCCGTCCGCGAACAGCACGCTGACTTCGTCGAAGGCGAGCTTGCCGTGCGGATGGCGCGCGATGCGGATGTGTTCGACCGTTTCGTCGCTGCGGTCGAGCCGGTCCATCGCCGCCTTGAAGGCGCTGACACGGTGCAAGGTGGCGCGCCAGTCGGCGACCGAGGGGAACTGGTCGACGAACCAGCGCAGCGACGCCTGCACCTGGTTGAACGCGCCGACCACGACCATCAGTCCGCCGAGCGTGAGCGTGCCGCTGAAATAGCCGGGCGATGCGACCAGCGTCGGCACGATGATGGCGAGCCAGCCATAGCCCGACGTGATCCAGGTCAGCCGCGACACGGCGCCGGTCAATTTGCTCATCGTGCCGATGACGCGGTCGACATTGCCTTCGAGCTGGCGGCGTTCGTCGCGTTCGCCGTGATAGAGCGCGATGCTCTCGGCGCTCTCGCTGACGCGCACCAGCGCGAAGCGCAGTTCCGCCTCGCGCGAATAAAGCTGCGCGTTGAGCCCGATCAGCGGAAGGCCGACGCGCCATGTCAGCAGCGAGCCGATCAGCGCGTAGATGATCGCGCACCACACCATGTAGCCCGGAATCGAGAAGTGATAGCCGTGCACGACGAAGACGAGATGGTTCGACAGCGACCACAGGATGCCGATGAAGGAGACGAGCAGGATCGACGCCTGCACCAGACCGACGGCGAGGCCGGCGGACAGGTCGGTGAGCTTGCGCGTGTCTTCCTCGATGCGCTGGTCGGGATTGACACCGAGCTCGCCGGCAAGCCCGAGCCGGTAGGCGCGGCCGCGCGCCAGCCAATCGTCGAGCAGGTGCCGCGTCAGCCATTCGCGCAGGCGCACCTTGAGCATCTGCTGCATCCATGTCTGGCCGACGACGAGCGACAGGAGGAATGCGACGATGCCGACAAAGATGAGAAGCTGATGGCCGAGCTCGGCGACATTGCGCTTGGCGATTGCGTCGAAGAACGCGCCGTTCCAGTCATTGAGCCGGATCTGGCCGAACATGTTGCCGATCAGCATGACGAGGATGCCGCCGGCGAGCCACGCGACGGTGAGGCGGTGACGGCTGCGCCAGAGATTGCGGATGAGCGCGATACTCTCGGAAACGGCGCTGCGGCCCTCGTAGGCGATGCTCGGCGGCTGGAACAGCGGCAGGGGCTGCGGATCGGCCGACGCATCGGCGCGATCGCGAAGCGAGTCGTAGAGCGTGGCGACCGGGCGCGCGGGTGCGCCCTCGCTGTCAAAGCCGTTCCGTTGTTTCACGTTCTTGGTCCGGGTGCCGGCCCCCCTTTCGACCGGCGAGCGTGACTCGTGACATCACGACTCACAGGGACGTATGAAGATTTGTGTCTGAGCGGTTGGATTGCAAGGAAACTCTGTCTTCTGCTGTGTCGCAGGAGTGCAGGCGATGCAAAATTGGCACTGTGCTGTACGCGGCGGTTAAAATGGAACTCGGCGACTGGATCGACGAACAGGCGCAATTGAGCGCCGAATTGATGTCGCGCGCGATCTCGGCGACGCATTTGCAGCGCGTTCGCGCGCAATTTTCGCAGGTCGTCGTTCCGGCGCGCGGTTCCGTGCTGGCGTCACCGGCGATCGCCGACTGGACTCCGGAACCGGACTATTTCTTCCACTGGGTGCGCGACTCCGCGATCGTCATGCGCACGGTCACGGAACTGGTTGGGCGGACGCTCGGCGAATCCGGCCGCTGGACGGCCTGCTTCCACGACTACGTCGCCTTCAGCCTCGGCCTCACGCGGCTCGACACCCGGGGGCACGAGTCGCACGTCGCGCGCACGGAAGCCGCGTTCCGCCAGTTCCTGCGCGCGGACGACGACATTCGCGCGCTCGCGCGCGACGCGCTGCTCGGCGAGCCGCGCTTCAATCCCGATGGCACGATCGACATTCTCGGCTGGTCGCGGCCGCAATATGACGGGCCGGCGCTGCGAGCGCTCGCCTGCCTCCGCTTTCGTGACGTCGCGGGTGCGAGCGCCGATCTAGATGCCTTGCTGCGGCTCGATCTCGATTTCACTGCACGTCATGCCGGCGAGCCTTGCATCGGCCCGTGGGAGGAGCCGGAGGAGAACACGCACCACTATTACGTGGCGCTCGTACAGCTCGGCGCACTGGTGCACGGCCGCGCTGTCGTTAGGCATGACGATGCGGAAGCGCGTTTGCGTGCTGTGCTCGCGCGGCACTGGTCGGCGGAGCCCGGCGTCTACGCCGCACTCTGGCCGTTGAAGGCGCAGGCGCGCGACGACCTCGTCGACTCCGCGGCCCTGCTCGCCGTGCTGGACGCCGACTTGGCCGAGGGGCCGCATTCCGTCGCCGATCCCCGCGTCTGGCAGACGCTTGCCGCGCTGGAAGCGCTGTTCGCATCGGAATTCCCGATCAATCGCGGCCGCGCGGCGCCGGCGCTCGGCCGCTCGCGCGCCGACCGCTATTTCGGCGGCGGCGCGTGGTACGTCGCGACGCTCGCCGCAGCGGCCCTGTGTTACCGGCGCGCCGGGCGGGACCATGATGCCGCTTTCTTCGCGCGCGGCGACGCCTTCATGGCGACGGTGCGCGACCTGATACCGGCGGGCGGCCACATGGGCGAGCAGGTCGATCGCAATACCGGCAAGCCGGCCTCGGCGCGCGACCTCACCTGGAGTTACGCCGCTTTCATCGGCGCCGCCGGTCTCCGGCAGGAGGCGCTGCGGCGCCTTGCTGCGCGCTCCTGACAATCCAGCCTTGCGCCGGCAATATTTTCGCAACCGGCAGAAACACGACGGCACGATCCGCGTTCATCGGGAAGGTGGCGGGGGAGCGATGACCCCTGCCTGCATGTCGCGTTGCTGTGGGAGAGTGCGATGGATGACGAGCGCGAGCCCGATGGCGTGGCGCGGAGGCATGGCGGCTGGTTCTGGCTGATCGGTCTCTGCCTGACGGCGGCGGCGTTCTATTGGGCCGTTCCGGCCGGCCACGGCCGGCCGACCTCGGTCACCGTTTTCGGCGTCAACACGCCCGACACGCGCGTTGCCAGCTATCCGGGCCTGCGCCTGCCCGCGCAGAGCCAGGTCGCCGCGGCCGAAACGATCCGCTGAACCCTTTGCATTCAAACGAACGGCGCCGCGCCCGACGGGTGCGGGCGCTTCATGCTTGTCCGGTGTGCGGGAGAGTGGCGCGCCCGAGACGATTCGAACGTCCGACCTTTGCCTTCGGAGGGCAACGCTCTATCCAGCTGAGCTACGGGCGCACTCTGAATCCTGCATAGCCCAAAGCCTCCCGCCCTTCAACCGCGCGCCGGAGGCTCAAAAGTGCCGCCGAACGGGCACTTTTTGCACCGTTCCTGTGGTTAAGCCCCGTTTGGTGGGGCTTCCCGCTTGCGCAGAAAAACGAATCTCTTAGTGCTCAACGAACGCGCATGGTGCGCTCAAGGAGTTATTTCTATGGCTAAAGCCGCCGCAACCGCCAAACCGAAAGCTGCCAAGCCGGTGACCAGCCGGAACCTGGCCG
>JBQCFB010000345.1:0-3601 GCA_051959715.1 Pseudolabrys sp. | reverse complement strand
CGTCGTTGCCGCCGCCCAAGCCAGCGCTGCGATGACGGCCGACCGCGTCGATTTCGTCGATGAAGATAATGCAGGGCGCGTTCTTCTTGGCCTGCTCGAACATGTCGCGGACCCGTGAGGCGCCGACGCCGACGAACATCTCGACGAAGTCGGAGCCCGAGATGGTGAAGAACGGCACGTTGGCTTCGCCGGCGACCGCGCGCGCGATCAGCGTCTTGCCGGTGCCGGGCGGGCCGACCAGCAGCACGCCGCGCGGAATGCGACCGCCGAGCCTTTGGAATTTGCCGGGGTCGCGCAGAAATTCGACGATCTCCTGCAGGTCCTGCTTGGCCTCGTCGACGCCGGCGACGTCCTCGAACGTCACGCGGCCGTGCGCCTCGGCCAAGAGCTTGGCGCGCGACTTGCCGAAGCCGAGCGCCTTGCCGCCCGCGCCCTGCATTTGCCGCGACAGGAAAATCCACACGCCGATGAGCGCGATGAACGGCAGCCACGATACGAGCAGCGACACGAACCACGGCACGTTGTCGGACGGCGGACGCGCGGTGATCGCGACGCCCTTGGAATAGAGCTTCTGGACGAGGCCCGGATCGGACGGCGAATAGGTCTGGAACGAGGTGCCGTTGGCGAAGGTGCCGTGGATCTCGGGGCCCTGGATGACGACGTCGCGGACGCGGCCCTGGTCGACCTCGGTCAGGAGCTGCGAGAAGGAGATGTCCTGCGCGGTGGTGCGCTGGCCCGGGTTCTGGAAGAGCGTGAACAGCGCCAGCAGCAGGAGGACGATGATCACCCAGAGGGCGAAATTGCGAAGATTAGCGTTCATCTAGGCGTCCTTACCCGCCGCGAAAGACCTGGCCGCGGCCGTCCCGTTTATGACGAATCTTTGTGGCGACGTCACGTCAACGCAATGTAGGCACCGCCCCGGCGCATGGAAAGGGCCCGATTTCCAGTAATCTAGCGCCTTTTACGGGCGGTTTGCGGGCGCGCCCGGCGCTTGGTTAAGGCGCGGCTCCGGCGCGGCGGCGCCCGCTCGACGGTCACGGCGGAGGGGGTCAGCGAGACCACCGCCCCGGCCAGGGTCCGGCGAAAGCGGCCCTTCGGATCGGCCAGAGCGGGGCCGAGCGCCCCGAAAAGCGCCTCGAGCTTGCCGAGTTCGACCGGACCCTCGTCGCCGATGCCACCGATGGCGCTTCCGACGAGCCGCAGGGCAATTTCCGGGGCCAGGTGGTCAAATCCGCTCCGGTCGAAGGCGATGCGGCCCTGTTCGGCCGTCCCGAGCCGGTCGAACGCCGCGGCCGCCGCCTTCGCCAGCGCCGTCTCGGCGCGGGCGAGCCGCCGCGCCAGCGCCGCCAGCCGGGCGGCGTCCAGCCCCTCCTCCGCCAGACGCGGCATCAGGCCGCGCAGCCGCGCGCGCGTGAAGCGCGGGTCGCGGTTGGTCGGGTCGTCGGCGAAGGCGACCTTCGCCGCCTTCAGCGTGGCGATGAGGCGCGCCTTGGGCACGCCGAGCAGCGGCCGCACGAGCTGAGCTGCGTTGTTCGCGCCGCCGGGCACCGGCGCCATGCGCGCCATCGCCGCCAGTCCCGTGAGCCCGCTGCCGCGGCTCATGCGGATCAGCACGGTCTCGGCCTGATCGTCGAGCGTGTGCGCGGTGAGGATCGCCGTTGCGCCGGCCTTGCGCGCCGCATCCGCCAGCAGGCGATAGCGCGCAATGCGGGCCGCCTGCGGCAGGCCGGTCTTCGGCTTCGTGCCGGTCCAGCGCAAGGTGCGATGCGTGACGCCGAGCTTGCGCGCGAGCTTCGCCACCGCCTTCGCCTCGGCCGCACCATCTTTGCGCAGGCCGTGATCGACCGTCACCGCGATCAGCGTCGGGCCGGATTTGCGCGAGCCGCGCCAGCGCGCCGCAAGCCACAGCAGCGCGGTCGAGTCCGGCCCGCCGGACACCGCCAGAACGATCGCCGGCAATGACGAGAGATCGGCGAAAAGCGACGCCGCTTCCGCGTCCGCAACCGGCTCGCTGTCGTGAGAGGCCATGCCCGTCGCCCGCCGCCGGTTCAGGCCCGGCGGCGCATCCTAGACCGTGATGCGCGGCGGCTGAAACTCGGACGCCGTCAGCAGTGGACGCGCTTCTGCTCGGCCGCGACGGAGCGCTTCACGCTGGCCGAGGCCTTCGGATATTTGCGGCCGACTTCGGCGAGCGTGGCGCAGGCCGCTTCCTTCTTCTTCAGCGCGGCCAGCGACTGGCCGAGCCGCAGGAGCGAGTCCGGCGCCTTGCCGGCGTGCTCGAACTTGGTCGAGACCGCGAGGAAGGATTCCGCCGCGTCGCGATAATGCTGCTGCTGGTACAGCGCCTCGCCCATCCAGTACTGCGCGTCCGGGATCAGCTTGTCCTCGGGATATTTGCGGATGAAGTCGCGGAAGGCCTGCGTCGCCAGCCCGTAATCCTTGTGCAGCACGTAGCCGTAGGCGAGGTCGTATTCGTCCTGAGGCTTGGCCGACGGCGGCAAGGTCGCGAGCCGCGTGCCGGTGGCGCTCGGGTTGGCCTGCGGCGGCGGCGGCAACTGGCCGCCGGCGGCCGGCATGCCCTGCTGCGGCCCCGACACGGTCGACAGGTCGAGAGGAGCGCCCGCCTCGCGGCCGCCCGGCGCGCCGACCGGCGGCACGGCGTTCACGGGTCCCGCCGACGCGGTCTCGGTGCCGAGCACGCGCGGCGCGCCCGGCGCATTGGGATGCGCGTTCGGATCGAACACGTCGGAACGCTTGTCCGCGCCCGCGTTCGGCGCCGGCTGCTGAGGCATGGTCTGCGGCATCTGCTGCGGCGCGCCCGGCCCTCGCGGCATCAGCGAGCCGACCGGCGCGCCCGGCGCCGCCTGCGGCGCGATGCCGGCGCGGCTTTGCAGTTCGCGCACCTGCGTCTGGAGCTGCTGGTTCTGGTACTGAAGCTGCTCGATCGTGCCGGTGAGCTGGCGCAGCGAGTTTTCCAATCGGTCGAGCCGCATCGCCGAGTCGTTGCCGCCACCCTGCTGCGGCGGCGCCTGCTGCTCTCCGCCCTGATCGTCGCCGCGATTGAAGATGTTCCCGAACAGGCCGGGCCGGTCCTGCGCCAGCGCGGCGCCGGCGGTGAGTGGAATCGCCAGCGCAACGAGCGCCGCGAAGCGGAGACGGTGAAAAGAGCGCATGTGACCTTGGATGCCGGTGTTCGGCCGAGTACGACCCGGGAGACCGGTAGCATAAGACGGGCTGCGTCGAAATTGTGTCGGGCGCGAAAAACCCCGTTATTGTGCGGCGGTTTGCGACGCCTTCAACGGAACGGGCGGCGCGCGCAAGGCGCCGCCCGAGAAGGCTTCAGACCGCAATCCCGCTTCAGGAGCTCGCGCCGAGCACGGTGACCGCGCGGCGGTTCTGCGACCAGCAGGAGATGTCGTTACACACCGCCACCGGGCGCTCCTTGCCGTAGGAGATCGTTCGCATGCGGCTCGGCGAGACGCCGCGCGAGGCGAGATAGTCGCGGACCGCCTGGGCGCGCCGCGCGCCGAGCGCGATGTTGTATTCGCGCGTGCCGCGCTCGTCGGCGTGGCCTTCGATCGTGAACTGGCCGTATTGCGAA
>JBQCFB010000344.1:0-10096 GCA_051959715.1 Pseudolabrys sp. | reverse complement strand
TGGCGACACGGCAGCGGCGATTGCGGCGTTGGTCACGGAACGCGGATTGGGTGGCGATGACGTCAATATCGAACACCGTCTCGATCAGTTCCGCCGCGACCGCTCGCGACGCGCCGACGACGCCAAGGCGATGGTGAAGCGCTGGGCCGATCTCGCCGGCGGACGCGGGCAGGGCGACGTGTCGGCCGGTGCGATCCTCGCACTCGCCTATCCCGATCGCATCGCCAAAGGCCGCGGCGGCGGGCAGGGCGCTTTCCTTTTGGCGAACGGCCGCGGCGGCAATGTCGATCCGGCCACCTCGCTGGCGCGCGAGCCGTTCCTCGCCGTCGCCGAACTGACCGGCGCGGCGGCGGCGAGCCGCATCGTGCTGGCGGCGCCGATCGCGCTCGAAGAGATCGAGACGCGCTTCGCCGACCGGATTGAAGACCGTGACGCCGTCACCTTCGATAACGGCTCGGCGTCGCTGCGCGCGCGACGCACGCGGCGGCTGGGCGCGATCGTGCTCGCCGAGCAGATCAAGCAGGTTTCGCCCGATGCCGAGACGGCGCACACGTTCGCCGAAGGCATCGTCAAGCTCGGTCTCGACAAACTGTCGTGGAGCAAGGCCGCGCTGCAATTCCGCACGCGCGTCGAGTTCCTGCGCAAAGCGGAAGGGGATGAGTGGCCCGACCTTTCCAACGATGGCCTGGCGAAGTCCGCCGCCGACTGGCTCGAGCCGATGCTTCTCGACAAGACCTCACGGAGTGCGATCGGCGCCGACGAGCTCTCCGATGCCGTCATGAACGCGCTGCCGTGGCAACTGCGCCGCCGTCTCGACGACGAAGCGCCGACGCATTTCATCGCGCCGACCGGAACGGCGGTGCCGGTCGACTACACCGCGGAGCAGGGGCCGACCGTGTCGATCCGCGTGCAGGAATTGTTCGGGCTGTCGAAGCATCCCGCGATCGCCGGCGGCCGCGTGCCGCTGGTGATCGAACTGCTCTCGCCCGGCCACAAGCCGGTGCAGATCACGCGCGACCTGCCGGGCTTCTGGCGCGGCTCCTATGCGGATGTCCGGGTGGAGATGCGCGGCCGCTATCCGCGCCATCCCTGGCCGGAGGATCCTACGACCGCGCCGCCGACGCGAAGGGCGAAGCCGCGGGGCACGTGAGCTTCTTATCCCTCCCCCGCTTGCGGGGGAGGGTGGCCGCCGCAGGCGGCCGGGTGGGGGCCGTTGCAATCGAGAGGAAACCCCACCCCGATCGCGCTTTGCGCGATCGACCCTCCCCTTTCAGGGGAGGGATAAGGAAGAAGTTTTCTCAATTCCCTTAACCCGCCGCTCACCACCCGCGCCGCCTTCAGCGGGCCGTTAAGCCAACCTTGGCGACGCCGATCGCAGGATGCCCGCAAACCCGGGGCGTCGCATGCGCAGTCTTCTCGTCTTCGCGATCGTGCTGTTGATCGGCGGCGGCTATGCCGCCCGCTTCGCCGACAAGGTCGTTGCGGCCAATCCGCACGCGGCCGCCGCATCGCGGCCAGCGGAGGGCCCGCGCGATCCGGTCTCGACCGGCCGCAGCCTGATGGTCGACGCCGGCCGCGACGGCCACTTCGCGCTCCAGTCGCGGGTCAACGGCGTCTTCACCGACTTCCTCGTGGACACCGGCGCCTCGGTGGTCGTGCTGCGCGAGACCGACGCCGCCAATGCCGGACTGCGTCCGACCCCGGCGGACTATACCGCCACGGCCGCGACCGCCAACGGCAACGTCAAGGCCGCGCCGGTCAAGATCGATCGCATCGAGGTCGGCGGCATCACTGTCTACGACGTTCCGGCCATGGTTCTGCCGGACAACATCCTGGGCAAGAACCTGCTCGGCATGGCCTTCCTGTCGCGCCTGAAGCGCTACGAGGTCGCCGGCGGCCGGCTGGTGCTGGAGCAATAAGCACCGCCCTTGCGGCCCGCCTTGCATTGACCACCTTCGGGAACCACTTTGCCGGGGTTCCGCGTTAGGCTATCTGACCCCCGCCAGCGCTTTACCGCTCCTTCCCGAGGATACTGATGTTTCCGACGCCCAAGCCTGCGCTCAAGCCGAACACCTATGCCTATGAGTCGACGCCGCTCGTGAAGCCGACCGGCTTCCGTGAATACGACGCGCGCTGGCTGCTGGAGAAGGAGATCAACCTGATGGGCCTCCAGGCCCTCGGCATGGGGCTCGGCACGCTGATCGGCGAGATGGGCGTGAAGAAGGAGATCGTCACCGGCCACGACTTCCGCGGCTATTCGGCCTCGGTGAAGATGGCGCTGATTTCCGGCCTCTTGGCCTCCGGCTGCAAGGTGCACGACATCGGGCTCTGCATGACGCCGATGGCCTATTTCGCGCAGTTCGCGCTCGACGTGCCCTGCGTCGCGATGGTCACCGCCTCGCACAACGACAATGGCTGGACCGGCGTGAAGATGGGCGCCAACCGCCCGCTCACCTTCGGCCCCGACGAGATGACGCGGCTGAAGGAGATCGTGCTCGGCGCCAAGTTCGACCTCAAGGGCGGCGGCTCTTACGTGTTCGTCGAGAACTTCCCCGAGCGCTACATCGCCGACCTGACGAGCCGGCCGAAGATCAAGCGCAAATTGAAAGTCATCGCCGCCTGCGGCAACGGCACGGCCGGCGCCTTCGCACCGCGCATTCTCGAGGCGGTCGGCTGCGAGGTGATCCCGCTCGACTGCGAGCTCGACCACACCTTCCCGAACTACAATCCCAACACCGAAGACATGCAGATGCTGCATGCGATGCGCGACGCGGTGCTCAAGCACAAGGCCGACGTCGCACTCGGTTTCGACGGCGACGGCGACCGCTGCGGCGTCGTCGACAACGAGGGCGAGGAGATATTCTCCGACAAGGTCGGCGTCATGCTGGCGCGCTGGATGTCGGAGACGCACAAGGGCGCGACCTTCGTCGTCGACGTGAAGTCGACCGGCCTGTTCAACACCGATCCGGTGCTGAAGGCGAACGGCGTCAAGGCCGACTACTGGAAGACCGGCCACTCCTACATCAAGCGCCGCGTCAACGAACTCGGCGCGCTCGCCGGCTTCGAGAAGTCGGGCCACTTCTTCTTCAACAAGCCGTTCGGCCGCGGCTATGACGACGGCGCGATCTTCGGGCTCGCAGTCTGCGACATGCTCGACCGCAACCCGGACAAGACCATGGCCGATTTGCGCAAGGCGCTGCCCAAGACCTGGGGCTCGCCGACCATGTCGCCGCACTGCGACGACGAGAAGAAGTACGGCATCGTCGACGCGGTGACGAAGCACTTCGTCGAGGCGAAGGCCAAGGGCGGTCAGGTTGCGGGGCAGGCGATCCGCGACGTCGTCACGGTCAACGGCGTGCGCGTCACGGTCGAGGACGGCACCTGGGGCCTGGTGCGCGCCTCGTCGAACAAGCCGGAGCTCGTCGTGGTGGTGGAAAGCCCCGCGTCCGAGCAACGCATGCGCGACATGTTCAAGGCGGTCGACGGCGTCCTGCGCACGCACCCCGACGTCGGCGCGTACAATCAGACGATCTGACGACCTTTACGCTCCCCAATAGCGGCCCGTGCCGCCGATGATCACCACGATCAGCCCGAGCGGCAGGTTGACCGCGATCGCCAGGCGGATGCGGTTCAACTGCGCGCCGGCCGCCGGCCAGTCGCCGGCGTCAACCGCGCGCTTGAATTTCAGCCACGGACCGTGGAACAGCCACGCATAGATGAGCATCATGAGGATGCCGAGGCCCATCATCACGTGGATGTAGACCGGCGCGGCGGACATTCCGCCGAAGAACGTGACCATCATCCAGAGGCCGGTCGCGAGCAGCAGCACCACGCTCACCCACACCCACGGAAAGAATTTGGCGAAGAACCGCCGCCACAGGCCGAGCCGCTGCGGCGGCTCTAGCGGTCCCGCCGCCGGCCGCAGGCACATGTAGGCCGCGAACATGCCGCCGACCCAGACCACGGCCGAGAGCAGGTGAAGGGTGAGGGCGAGGCTGAGCATGGGACTTCTCCGGCATTGCAGACGCCGTGACGTTACTCCGTCATGACCGGGCTTGTCCCGGCCATCCACGTCTTACTCGTGCACGGTGCTCATCGTTGCGCCCTCTCCACCTGTGGGAGAGGGCATTGAGAGACTAAGCGAGGAATGATGATGGGTGAGGGGGCTTGTTCCCTCTCACCCATTCTTTGTGATTGCTCTGCTCCGAATGCCCTCTCCCACAGGGGGAGAGGGCACGTGCGGCGATGCGCCGCCCGTTGCGCGGCCGGTGACTGGAGCAACTGCCTTCGGTAACAATGCACCCCATGCGCATCGCCATTCTCGGCGCCGGTCCGGCCGGCCTCTATCTCGCCACCCTGATCAAGCGACGCGAGCCTCGCGCCGAGGTCGCCGTCATCGAGCAGAATCCACCGGACGCCACCTTCGGCTTCGGCGTCGTGTTCTCCGACCGCGCGCTCGACTTCCTGCGCGCCGACGACGAACAGACCTACGCGGCGATCGTGCCGCACATGGAAACCTGGCAGGACATCACGCTCGACATTCGCGGCGAGCGCGTCGTCATAGACGGCGTCGGCTTCGCCGCGGTCGGTCGGCTCAAGCTGCTGCAACTGTTGCAGGCGCGGGCCGCCTCTGCGGGCGTCGCGCCGGTCTATAATCGTGCGGTGAAATCGCTCGACGGGCTCGCCGGCTTCGACCTCGTCGTCGGCGCCGACGGCCTCAATTCGCTGGTGCGCCGCACGCACGCCGAAGCATTCGGCGCCGGTGTGCGCCTGCTCACCAACCGCTTCGCCTGGTTCGGCACGCACCAGCGATTCGAGACGCTGACGCAGACCTTCGTCGATATAGAGTTCGGCCCGTTCAACGCGCATCACTATCGCTACGCGCCCGACCTCAGCACTTTCATCGTCGAGGTCGGCGCCGACACGTTCGCGCGCGCCGGTTTCGCGGCGATGGACGAGGCGGCGACGCGCGCGCTCTGCCAGCGCGTCTTTGCCGAAGCGCTCGGCGGCCATCCGCTCATCTCGAACAATTCGATCTGGCGGCAGTTTCCGGTCGTGCACAATGCGCGCTGGTCGCACGGCAATTGCGTGCTGCTCGGCGACGCGCTGCACACGGCGCACTTCTCGATCGGCTCGGGGACGCGGCTGGCGCTGGAGGACGCCATCGCGCTCGACAAGGCACTCGCCGCGCATCGCGATGTGCCGCAGGCGCTCGCGGCTTACGAGGCGGCGCGCCGTCCGATCCTGGAAAAGCTCGTCGCCGGCGCCAATGGCAGCGCCGACTGGTACGAGCATTTCGGCGAGCACATGAAGCTCAAGCCCATCGACTTCGCAATGAGCTACATCACCCGCTCCGGCCGCGTCGATCTCGAGCGCCTACGCAAGGCGTCGCCGCGGTTTGTTGAGCGGTATGAAAGGGAGCGCCACTCGTCGTCCTGAGGTGCGCGCCGAAGGCGCACCTCGAAGGACCTGCGAGTCGGAGACCCTTCGAGGCCCGCGCTTCGCGCGTGCTCCTCAGGGTGACGGGAAGCTCCTTGCCCCGCTCCCGCCTTTGCGGGAGACTTGGCCCATCCAATAAAAAGACCAAGGGAGAGCGCGCAATGCAGATCGTTCCCGTGGGTCCCGGTTTCGCCGCCGAAGTCCGCGGCGTCACGCTCGCCGATGTCGCCAATGACGACGCGGTCTATGCGCAGGTGCGCGCCGCCTTCGAGGAGCACTCGGTGCTCGTGTTCCGCGGCCAGGAGGTGACGGACGACGGACAGCTCGCCTTCTCGCGCCGCTTCGGCCCGCCCGAGGTGACCAAGGTCGGCTCCCTCGGCACCGGCACGCATTTCATCACGCTCACCACCATCGGCCCGGACGGAAAGGTCGTGCCGCCGGACCACCGCTACGCCATGCGCAACAAGGCCAACCAGCTCTGGCACACGGACTCGTCGTTCAAGAGCGTGCCGGCGCTGACCTCGATCCTGTCGGCGCGCACCATTCCCGACAACGGTGGCGAAACCGAGTTCGTGTCCACGCGGCTCGCCTTCGAGAAGCTCGATCCGGCGCTCCAGCGCAAATTGGAGAGCGCATTCGTCTGGCACGACTACAACCATTCGCGCAGCATGATCGCCGCCGGGCTGGCGACGCCGGAGGAGCGCGCGGCGCTGCCGGCGCAATGCTGGCGCATGGTCTGGCGCAATCCCGTCAATGGCCGCGGTGCGCTCTATCTCGCCTCGCACGCCTATGCGGTCGAGGGCATGGAGCCGGCCGCTGGCGCAGCGCTGATCGAGGAGCTCACCGCCGCCGCCACCGCGCCGGGCGTCGGCTACATGCACAAATGGAAGCAGGGCGACGTCGTGATGTGGGACAACCGCGCCACCATGCATCGCGGCCGGCCCTGGCCGGCGCACGAGGCGCGGCTGATGGTGCGGACCACGATCTCGGCGACAGACGCCGACGGCGTCGAGACCATGCGCCCGTCGCCGCGGCAGGCGGCGGAATAGGGCGCTCGGGATCATGCGCTAGATCAAGAACCGCGGCGGAGTATCGGGACAGGATGCGGTCAGGCCGGGCGCCGGCGCCCGCATCCCGTCAGTAAAGGACTGCCGCATGAGTCACTATCACGCCGTCGTCTGGATCGATCATCGCGAGGCCCGCGTCTTCCATTTCAGTCCGACCGAAATGGACAAGCTCGTGCTGCATCCCGACCGTCCGGCCAAGCACCTGCATCACAAGTCGATGTCGATCGGCAGCGGCAACGCGCCGGAGGATCACGCCTTCCTGCATGCGGTGGCGCAGGCCTTCGCCGATGCGGGCGAGGTGCTGATCGCCGGCCCGGGCAGCGCCAAGACCGAATTGGTCCGGCACATCGAGAAGCACGATCCGGCGCTCAAGAAGAAGGTCGTCGGTGTCGAGACGGTCGATCATCCGAGCGATGGCCAGCTCGTCGCGCACGCCCGCAAGTATTTCGCGGCCGCGGACCGGATGCGCACCTAGCCGTTGCGCTTTTCCGCACGCAAGGTCGGCAGGCCAATGCCGGTCGAATCGAAGCCGCCGTCGACGCAGAGCACCTGACCGGTGATGTAGCTCGCGCGGTCGCTGGCGAGGAAGTAGATCGCCTCGGCCAGCTCCTCCTCGAGCCCGTAGCGGTTCAGCGGCATGTGGTCGTGATAGTCCTTGCGGATCTCCGGCGTGTGCACGGCCTTCGCCATGGCGGTGTCGACCGGCCCGGGCGCGATCGCGTTGACGCGGATGCCGAGCGCGGCGAGCTCGGCCGCCTGCTGCTTGGTGAGGTGCGCGAGCCCCGCCTTGCTGGTGCCGTAGGCGGTGCGCAGCGTCGAGGCGCGCAGGCCCGAGATCGACGTGATGTTGACGATCGCGCCGCCGCCATTGTCGCGCATCACCGGCGCCGCCGCCTGCGTGCACAGGAACGGGCCGGTCAGGTTCACCGCCATGACGCGCGCCCAGTCCTCGTAGGTCACGTCGAGGATCGGCTTGAAGATCGCGATGCCGGCATTGTTGACCAATGCGTCGAGCCGGCCGAAGCGGTCGGCGACCGATTTCACCGCGCGCGCGACGCCGGCCGGATCGGCGACGTCGCAGGTGATGGCCATTGTCGTATCGGGCTTGCCGATCGCGGCAAAGGTGCGGACGAGGTTGTCGCCATCAATATCGAGAAGCGCGACGCGCCAGTCGTCGGCGAGGAACCGCTTTGTCGCGGCGAGTCCGATGCCGCGCGCCGCGCCGGTGACCAATGCGACCTTTGCCATGCTGCCTCCCCGATTTTCGCGGCTCAGCGGAGCATGCCGGTGTGGCCCAAGGCAAGCGGCGCGTCATCCGCGCTTTTCCTGTAAGCTGTCGCGATGAATCGCATCATCGCCGCCGCCGTCATCGTCGCCGCATCCGCCACCGCGCAAGCCCAGGACATTCGCGGGCTCGAAGTCTGCACCGCCGAGAAGGCGATGGAGCGGCGCACGAGCTGCCTCCAGAGCAACGTCGAGTTCCTGCAACAGACGCTGACGAGGCAGACGCGCGAGATGAAGGTGCGGCTCGACGCCGCCAACCGCGTGGCCGCCGCGCGCAAGGCCGAGCTCGCCGCGTTGAAGGCGGAGCTGGAGTCGCTGAAGGCGACGATCGCTGCGCTCAAGAAGCCGGAGACGGCTGCCGGGAAAGAGAAGAAGTAGTGCGCCCGGTCTCCGGACTGTCATGGCCGGGCTTGTCCCGGCCATCTCGCTTAGTAAGGCAGTGCGACCCTAAGCGAGATGCGCGGGTCATCAGGGCGTTCACGCCCGTCTTCGACGGGCTATGCCCGCGCATGACGAAGTAGAGGGTCAGTCCTTCGCTTCCTTGAACGTGTCGCGATAGGCGTGCGCCGGATAGACGCCGAGGATGTCGAACTCCTTGGAAAAGAAGTTGAGCTCCTCCAGCGCGAACACGAGCGCGCGGTCGTCCGGGTGGCCCTCGACGTCGGCGTAGAACTGCGTGGCGAAGAAGTTGCCGCCGACCATGTAGCTTTCGAGCTTCGTCATGTTGACGCCGTTGGTCGCGAAGCCGCCCATCGCCTTGTAGAGCGCGGCCGGCACGTTGCGCACGCGGAACACGAAGGTCGTGATGGTCTTGCCGTTGCCGGGCTTCGCCCACTTCTTTTCGCGCGACAGCACGATGAACCGCGTTGTCGAATTGGCCTCGTCCTCGACGTTCTCCTTGAGGATGTCGAGGCCGTAGATCTCGGCGGCGAGCCGCGAGGCGATCGCGGCGCACGAAATGTCGTTCCGCTCGGCGACCTCGCGCGCCGAGCCGGCCGTGTCGGCGGCGACGACCGGCTTCAGCTTGAGCTGGCGGATGACGTTGCGGCACTGGCCGAGCGCCATGACGTGGCTCTCGACGGTCTTGATCGTCTTCAGCGACGCGCCCTTCGGCGCCATCAGCTGGTTGCGGATCGGCAGGAACCACTCGGCGATGATGTGCAGCTTCGACGTCGGCATCAGATGATGAATGTCGGCGACGCGCCCGGCGACCGAGTTCTCGATCGGGATCATGCCGAGGTCGACATCGCCGGCGGTCATCGCCGAGAAGCAGTCCTCGAAGGTCGGGCAGGGGATCGGCTCATAGTCCGGATAGGCTTCGCGGCACGCGATGTGCGAATTCGCGCCGAGTTCGCCCTGGAAGATGATTTTTTTCTTGGCCATACGTATTCCCCCAAACGCACCGTCCGTTCGCAGACGGCGTATCTTTCGTCAACCGGCGAGCATTGCCCGCGCCTTGTCCAGATCTTCCGGCGTGTCGACGCCGAGCGGCACGGAGTCGACCACGGCGAAGTCGATGCGCATGCCGTTGTCGAGCGCGCGAAGCTGCTCGAGCCGCTCGCGCTCCTCGTTCGCCGAAGGCGGCAGCTTGACGAAGCGCTCCAGCGCCGCGCGCCGATAGGCGTAGAGGCCGATGTGATGGTAATGCGGGCCGGCGCCCTTGGCGTCGGCGCGGGTGAAGGCGGTCGCGCGGAAGCGGCCCGGCGCCACCGGCGTGCCGTGCGCCTTCACCACGCTCGCATTGGTGAGTTCGTGCTGGTCCCGGATCACCGCGACCAGCGTGGCGATGTCGACCGCCTCGTCCTTGAGCAGGTCGCGCGCCGCGTGGATGTCTTTGGGCGGCACGGTCGGCAAGTCGCCCTGGACGTTGACCACGACGCCGACGCGATGCTCCGGGTCGAGCGCCTCCAGCGCCTCGAAGATGCGGTCGGAGCCGGACGGATGGTCACTCCGCGTCATAACGGCGCGCCCGCCGGCCTTCTCGACCGCGGCCGCGACCGCCTCGGAATCGGTCGCCACGACGACGTCGCCGATCTTGGCCTCCATGCCGCGGCGCCAGACGTGGACGATCATCGGCTCGCCGTGAATGTCGGCGAGCGGCTTGCCGGGCAGGCGCGTGGAGGCCATGCGGGCAGGGATGAGGACGATCGTCTTGGGCATCGCAGGCTAGCCGTTACCGCCTGAAAATGCGGTAGAAAAGGAGAGGTGGACCGGGCGCTTATACGGGTTGCCAGAGGCCAGGCAAACCGGTATCTGTCCGCCGCCGCCCACCCCGTGGCGGCTATCCGTCCACTACAGCGATCGCC
>JBQCFB010000343.1:0-3309 GCA_051959715.1 Pseudolabrys sp. | reverse complement strand
TCGAGAACCCCGTCCGTTTTCCGCGAGCCTTGTGCACCCAAAGCTGCAAACGGCAGGTTAGGACGGTAGCGGAAAGGCGTCCTTCGAGCCCACAGCCTTAACGAAGCGTTGTGGAATTCAGTCGATTTCGACGCTATAGGTCGCGAACGCGCCATGGCCGACATTCTCTTCATCAAGACCTCCTCCCTCGGGGACGTCATCCATCATATGCCGGCGCTGACCGAGGCGCGGGCGCGGTTGCCTGACGCGCGCTTCGCCTGGCTGGTGGAGGAGGCCTTTGCGCCGCTGGTCGCCCTTCATCCGGCGGTCGATCGGGTCGTGCCGGTTGCCTGGCGGCGCTGGCGCAAGTCGCTCATCGCGCCGGCCACGCTGCGCGAGATCGGCACGAGCCTGAGCGGCATCCGCGGCGAGCGCCACGACCTGGTCGTCGACAGCCAGGGCCTGCTGCGCTCGGCGCTGATCGCGCGCGTCGCGCGCGGCGTCCGCCATGGCTACGGCGCGACCAGCATTCGCGAGCCGCTTGCGTCCATGTTCTATGACGTGCGCCACACGGTGAGCCGCGCGCTGCACGCAGTCGACCGTAACCGCATTCTCACGGGCCTTGCGCTCGGCTACACGCCGCAAGGCGCGCCGGATTTCGGGCTTGACCGCGCGCGCTTCCGCGCCGCCGGTCCGCGCTACGCCGTGCTGCTGCACGCGACCGCGCGGCCCGAGAAGGAATGGCCGGAGACGAACTGGATCGCGCTCGGTACTGCGCTCGCGCGTGACGGCTACGATCTCGTCTTGCCGTGGGGCTCGCTCGCCGAGAAGGCACGGGCCGATCGCATGGCGGCGTCGCTGCCGCGCGCGCGCGTTCCGGAACGCCAGCCGCTCGACAGCGTCGCGCGGCTCATGGCCGGCGCCGAGATCGTCATCGGCGTCGATACAGGCCTCATGCATCTTGCCGCCGCGCTCGGCGTGCCGTTGGTCGCGATCTTTTCGGGCAGCAAGCCGGAATTGACCAAGCCGGTCGGCAGTGGGCCGATGACTGTGCTCGGCGCGCATGGCGCGCCGCCGACACTGGACGAGGTGAGGGAGGCGGTGGCGGCGTTGCCGCGCTGATCAGGCCGCGCCGGCGCGCAGCAGGTCGTGGATGTGAACGATGCCGACCGGCTTGCCCGCTTCGATCGCGAACAGCGCCGTGACCTTCATCGAATTCAGGAGCTCGAGCGTCTCGCTGATGAGCTGATCCGGCCGCACGGTCTTCGGCTTGCGGGTCATCACCTCGTCGACGCTCGCTTCGAGCAGGTTGTTGCTCATGTGGCGGCGCAGGTCGCCGTCGGTGATGATGCCGACGAGCAGGCCGTCGCCGTCGACGATGCCGACGCAGCCGAAGCCCTTGCGGCTCATCTCGAGCAGCGCTTCCGACATGCGGGCGCCGAGCGGCGTCAACGGCACTTCGGCGCCGGCGTGCATCAAGTCGCGGACGGTCTTGAGCAGCGCGCCGAGCTTGCCGCCGGGATGCAGCAGGCCGAAGTCGATGGCGGTGAAGCCGCGGCTTTCCAGGAGCGCAATGGCGAGCGCGTCGCCGAGCGCAAGCTGCATCAGCGACGACGTCGTCGGCGCCAGATTGTGCGGGCAGGCCTCGCGCGCCTGCGGCAGCGCCAGCACGACGTCGGCGGTCTTGCCGAGCGTCGAGTCGGCGTTGGCGGTCACCGCGATGAGGCCGATGCGGTAGCGGCGGGAATAGTCGGTGAGATTCTTCAATTCCGCCGTTTCGCCGGACCACGATAGGGCGAGGATGACGTCGGACTTGGTGATCATGCCAAGGTCGCCATGGCTGGCTTCGGCGGGATGCACGAACAAAGCCGGCGTGCCGGTCGAGGCGAAGGTGGACGCGATTTTTGCGCCGACATGGCCTGACTTGCCCATGCCGGTGACGATGACGCGGCCCTCGACGCCGCGGATCATCTCGATCGCCGCGACGAAGGATTGCGACAGGCCGTTGCGCAGCGCCGCGATCAGCGCGTCGACGCCGCCGCGCTCGGCTTCGAGCGTGCGGAGGGCGCTTTCGATCGCGTCATGCGCGCGCGTATCGGTCGGCTGCGGCTTGGCCATTAACGGGTTCCAGGAGCGGTCCGGCCGCTTGATAGCACGATAAGGGTGGCGGCGTCAGTCAGGCTCGGCGTTCGGCCAACACCTTGCGCACCGCGGCCAGGACGCGGTCCACGGAGACATCGGCGGTGCGGTGATGCGCGACGGCGTCGTTGCCGAGCATCCGCGCGCGCGCACGCGCGGCGGGCTCGCCCTCGGGCTCGAGGATGGCGGCGACGGGATTGAGCGGCTTCCAGTGCCAGGGGCTGGTGGGGCCGAAGATGGCGACGGTCGGCGTGCCAAGCGCGGCCGAGACGTGCATCAGGCCTGAGTCGTTGGTGACGGACAGGTCGGCCGCGGCGAGCGCGAGGATTGCGTTGCGCAGATCGCTTCCGGTCAGGTCGCGGACGCGCGGGCCGGCGGCTTCCACGATCTGCCTGGCGATGCCGGTTTCGCCGGGGCCGCCCAGAACCCAGATCGAGGCGCCGTCGCCGACCAGAGCCTTGGCCAACGCCGCATAATGCTCCGGAGGCCAGGCCTTGCCCGCACCGACCGCGCCCGGGGACAGGGTGACGACCGGCCGGGGCTCGGCGCCGAGGCCCCAGAGTTCGCGCCAGGCCGTCAGATCGCCGGCCGGCCCCTTCAATTCCGGCAGCGGCCAGTCCGTGGGCAGGGCGGCACCTTTCGGCAGGGCCAGAGCGCCCATCTGGTCGATCATGCGCGGCAGCGCCCGCTCGCCGAAGCGCAGGTCGTTGAGGACGCCGATGCGCGCCTCGCCGATGAAGCCGGTCCGTACCGGTATCCCGGCCAGGGTCGGCGCCAGCGCCGCCTTCCATTTGCGCGACATGACCAGCGCCTGGCCGTAGCCGCCCGCGCGTAAAGCGTGCGCGAGTTCCCGCTGCCGGGCCATGCCGAGGCGGCGCCGTGGCAGGTCGGAGACGATCGCGTGCCGCACCCCGGGCATGTAGTCGGCAAGGGGGGCGCAGAGGGTCGAGGACACGATATCCACAGGCCGGTTCGGGTCCTGCGCCTTCAGAAGCCGCACAACCGAGTGGCAGCGGACGAAGTCGCCGATCCAGACGTAGGGGATGATCACGATGGGCCGGGCGGCCCGTGTCTCGGTCATGGTTTTGCGAGGCCGCCCCGTCGGTCCGGCTTTCCCGTGGTGGGGAAAAGGCTTAGCCCGCCCCCGGCGGCAGGGTCCAGCCCTTAACCGGCCTCCGGGGCCGTGATTGC
>JBQCFB010000342.1:0-7633 GCA_051959715.1 Pseudolabrys sp. | reverse complement strand
GAATACATGCTGGCGAAGAGCTGGCGTGAGCACGGCGACACCAAAGCCGCGCACCAGCTCGTCACGAGCCATCTGCGCCTCGTCGCCAAGATCGCCATGGGTTACCGCGGCTACGGCCTGCCGATTTCCGAGGTCGTCTCGGAAGGCAATGTCGGCCTGATGCAGGCGGTCAAGCGCTTCGAGCCCGACAAGGGCTTCCGACTCGCGACCTACGCCATGTGGTGGATCAAGGCCGCGATCCAGGAGTACATCCTGCGCTCGTGGTCGCTCGTGAAGATGGGCACCACCGCGAACCAGAAGAAGCTGTTCTTCAACCTGCGCAAGGCCAAGAGCAAGATCTCGGCCCTCGAGGAAGGCGACCTGCGCCCCGACCAGGTGCAGATCATCGCCAAGCGCCTCGGCGTCACCGAGCAGGACGTCGTCGACATGAACCGCCGTCTCGGCGGCGACGCATCGCTCAATGCGCCGATCCGCGACGACGGCGAGTCCGGCGAGTGGCAGGACTGGCTGGTCGACGACGCGCCGACGCAGGAACGCATCCTCGCCGACAGCGAGGAGAGCGAGAACCGCCACAACGCGCTGGTCGGCGCGCTGGACGTGCTCAACGAGCGTGAACGGCGCATCTTCGAGGCGCGCCGCCTCGCCGACGATCCGGTCACGCTCGAGGACCTCGCCGCCGAGTTCGGCGTGTCGCGCGAGCGCGTGCGCCAGATCGAGGTGCGGGCGTTCGAGAAGGTGCAGAAGGCGGTGAAGACCAGCATGTCTGCGCTCGAGCAGCCGCACCAGCCGGAAGCGCTCGCCGCGCACTAAGGCTGAGACGACATCAAGGAATGCGAATGGCCGGGCCTTGCGCCCGGCCATTTTCGTTTCCGGGTTGATCGTGAAACGAGGAGGGTCTAGCAACACGGCTGGGCGATGCGACAACGATCGGAACCTCGCCCGTGCGCCGCACCCGCTTTCCTGCGACCATCCGCGTCATCGTCGGCGCCCTGCTGGCGCTGCCCGCCGCCGCGTTCGCCCATGCCGATCACGACGCCGCCGGCGTGCTCACCTGGAACGAATGGTCGCTGACGCCGGACATCGTCATCGCCACGATACTGGCCGCCGGCATCTACATCGCCGGCATGGCGCGGCGTCCGGCCGCAGCGCGCCGGCCGTGGCGCGACACTGAGTATCTTGCCGGCGTCGGGGCTGTCTTCATCGCGCTGGCGACGCCGCTCGACCACATGGCCGAGCACCTGTTTGCCATGCATCAGATCCAGCACCTGCTGCTCCGCATGCTGGCGCCGATGCTGATCGCGCTGTCGGCGCCGCAAGCGATGTTGATCAGCGGCCTGCCCGCACCGCTGCGGCGGGCTGCACTCGCTCCGTTTGCCGGCAGCCGCGGCATCCGGGCGATCTTCGGCTTCCTGATGAAGCCTGTCTCGGTGACGATTCTGTTCGTCGCCTCTCTGGCGGTCTGGCAGTATCCGCCCTATCACGACGCCGCGCTTCTCAACGACGGCATCCATTACGCGATGCACGTGACGATGCTTGCTGCCGGCTTGATGTTCTTCTGGCGCATCTTCGACACGCGGCCTGCGCCCGCGGGTACGGGCTACGGAGTCCGCCTCATGATGCTGATGGCGGCCATCCTGCCGCACATCGCACTCGGCGCCTATACAACGCTGAAGGGCGAGCTGCTCTATCCCGCCTATGACGTGGTCGGCCGATTGTTCGGCGTCCACCCGCTGATCGATGAAACGGTTGGCGGATTCATCATCTGGGTCCCGAGCTGCATGATGTACCTCGTCGCCGCGATCATCGTCCTGCATATGTGGGGGAAGCAGGAAGAGCGCTCGGAAGAGAAGCGTCTTGCACGCGGCGATGCCGGGCCGACCACCGGCGCTGCGCTTGTCGCGCAGGCCGCGCCGAAGAACAGGGCGATGGCGCTCGGCGTCGTCGGATTCACCCTTGCAATGTTCGTGTCGGCGTTCCTGATCGGCCTGATCGACCACATCGAGATGCACGCGCACGCGCAGGCCAACCTGACCCACACCACCGACGCGACGCGCTAAGGTATCTGCCCTCCGGCGAGCTTTCCCGCCACGTCCGGCGCGCCCTGCTCCTTCAGCCGGCTCGGCTGCAACTCGCCCGCCGCCTCGAGGACCGGATAGCCGGTCGCACAGATGTGGGAGAAGACACGCTTGAAATCGCGCAGGATGTCGAGATGCAGCGAGCTCGTCTCGACGCTCTCGGTGCGGCCTTCGCGCAGACGCGCGAAATGATTTTCCGCGGCGGCGCGCTCCGCCTCGCGGACCACCACCTTCTCCTCGACCAGCCGCCGCGCGATCCTGGCATCGCCGGACATGAACACGCTGAAAGCGAGCTTGAGGCTGTCGAGGACGCGGCCGTGAAACTGCTGCAGCTCCGCCGCGCCCTCCTCCGAGAAGCTCCAGCGGTTCTTGATCTTCTTGGCCGCCAGCTCCATCAGGTTCTTGTCGATGATGTCGCCGATGTGCTCGAGATTGATGGCGAAGGAGATGATCTCCATCGCGCGGCGGCTCTCGCCGTCATCAAGGCTCTCGCGCGTGATCCGCGTCACATAGAGCTTGATCGCCTCGTGCAGCTTGTCGACCGCGTTGTCGGTGCGCTCGATCTCGGCGACCAGCCTGCGGTCGTCGGTCATGAGCGCATCGATCGTCTTGCGCAGCATCTGCTCGATCAGGTCGCCCATATGCAGCGTCTCGCGCGCCGCACAGGTGAGCGCGAGCGACGGCGTGCCGATCGCGGCCGTATCGAGATAGAGCGGCGCCGCGGCGTCCCGGCTCACAGGCGGCTCCGGCAGCAGCCATTCCAGGAACTTCGCGAGCGGCCGCAGCGGCACGATGAAGACGACGGCGAGCGCGACATTGAACAGCGTGTGGAAGTCCGCGACGAGGCGCACCGGATTCGTGTCCAGTGAGCGCATCGCGTCGCTGACCGGCTGCAACAGCGGCAGGACGATGGCGCAGCCGACGAGGCGATTGATGAGATTGCCGAGCGGCAGGCGCCGCGCCGCCACATTGCCGAACGCGCCGCCCTCGAGCAGCGGGTTGATGGCGCTGCCGAGATTGGCGCCGAGCACCAGGGCGATGGCGACGGGCGGCGTGATGAAATTGGAATAGGCGAGCGAGGAGACGAGCAGCACAACGGCGACGCTGGAATGCGCCGCCCAGGCGAGCGCCGCGCCGAACAGGATGTTCAGCGCCGGCATGGCCGTCGCAGCCGTCAGCAGCGTGCGTACGTTCGGCGCGTTCTCGGCCGGCGCCAGCGTATCGAGCAGGATGTGCAGCGACAGGAGCATCAGGCCGAGGCCGATGGCGACGCGGCCGAGGTCGCGCACGATCGTCCGCGAGCTGCGCTTGAAGGCGACGACGCCGATCGCCAGCAGGACGGGCGCGATCCAGGAGACGTCGAAGCTGAGCAATTGCACGATCAAGGTCGTGCCGATATTGGCGCCGAGCATGATCGCAAGTGCCGGGACGAGGCCGACGAGGCCGTCGGCGACGAAGCTCGTCGCCATCAATCCAGTGGCTGTGCTGCTCTGCAACAGCGCGGTGACGCCGATGCCGGCGGCGAGCGCCGCGAAGCGGTTGCGCAGCGTGACGCCGAGGACGCGGCGCAGGTCCGCGCCGAACGCGCGCAGGATGCCGGACTGCACCATGTGCAGTCCCCACAAGAGAAGAGCAATTCCTCCCACGAGGTCGAGGAGGACGATGCTTCCCATCGCGTCACTCCCAAAAATGACGGAACCCACTCTACGCTCGCGCGCGGAGTCGCAAAAGAGAGGGTTTCGGGCTGGTCAACGCTTCGCGGGCCGGATCGGTCCGCCCGCGGCGGCGCCTGGCTACTGGCCCCAAGCGCGGAACGCTTCCTCGAAGGCGCGCGAGCCGGGCGTGCCCTTCTCGACGGCGAGGATCGCGCGCTTGCCGTTGGTGTAGACGATCGGGATGTCGAACCAGTCGCGGCTCTTGAGGAACTCGATGTTGCGCTGGAGATCGATATCGACCGCAGACAGGCCGATCAGGAAGTAGCCGTTGGTCACCTTGACCGCGAGGCCGGCGAGCGGGACGCCGCGCGCCTGCTCGCTCGTCTTCATCAGCACGCCGGGCACGTTGGCGATGCCGCCCTGGTCGAAATCGGCCGGCAGCGAGAACATGATCTCGATCGTATGGCTCGCCGGCAGCGCCTTGTCGGTGTTGCGGCGGAGCGACCAGGTCATGCGCATGCGGCGCTCGGGGATCTCGACGTCGGCGCGGATGGCGAGCTCCGGCGCGAGACCGGGGCCCGGCGACACCGTCTCGGTGCGCCAGATCGCCGAGCCGACGTAGCGTTTGCCTTCCGGATTGCTCGGATCTTCCTCGTACAGCACGACCTTCTGCGCGACCGCGGCGGCCGGCGCATTGGCGGGGGCCGGCTGGCCGTTGCTCGAGGGACCGATGCGGTCGGTGATCTTCGGCGCGCCGGTCGGCTGGGCCGGTGCAGCCGGCTTGGTCGCGGTCTGCGACGAGCGCAGGCTTGCGACCATCGCGCCGATCGATTGCCGCTTCCAGTAGAGGCCGCCGGCGATGGCCGCGACCACGATGAGGATCACGGCAATGCCGACGATGCGGCGCCAGTCGCGGGTGGGGGCCTTGTAGAATTCGTCTTCTTCTTCCTCTTCCTGGTCCGCCGGGCGCGGCGGCGAGGCGCCCGCCGGCGGCCAGGACGCGGCCTGCTCCGGATTGGCGGGCTGCTCGCCGAGATCGGGCGGCGGCGGCTCCTCGGCCGGCGGCTCGAAGTAATGCGGCGCCGGCGCAGCCGGCTTCGCCTCGGCCGACGGCGGCGGCAGCGGCGCGCTGTCGGGGATGTTGTCGTAGGTCGCGCGCGCCGAGCGGCTCGCTTCGGCCGCGCCCTCGCCTAGGCCCTCGGCTTCGGCAACGGAATCGCGGAAATTGCGCAACGCCTGGTCGCGCAGCGACGATGCGGCCGGCGCCGCCACCGTCTGCGGAACCTTGGTCTCGGTGTGCATGACCGCTTCGGTCTCGACCTGGCGGATTGCCTCCTCGAGCGCCAGGCGCTCGCGGGTGATCTCGTCCTCGTCGAGCGGCGGATCGACGCCGCGCAATTGATTGACCAGCGCCGCCCGCGCGCGCTCGTACAAAGCGCGGCGGTTCTCGCCCGTATTGCTGTCGAGACCGCCGACGGCGCGCGCGATCAAAGGGTGATAATCAGCCATCCCGCTTCATTATGCTTGAGCCGGGGCCTGCCGGAAACCATTTCCCCCCCACGGAATGCCCCGTCTCGCCTTGATTCATGTCTTTTTTCGGCGTGCTCACTCGAACGGGTTCTTCATGAGGATCGTGTCCTCGCGCTCCGGGCTCGTCGACAGGAGCGCCACCGGGCACCCGACCAGTTCCTCGACGCGGCGCACATATTTGATGGCCTGCGCGGGCAGGTCTGCCCAGGAGCGGGCGCGCGCGGTCGGCTCCTTCCAGCCGCCGATGGTTTCGTAGATCGGCTCGACGCGGGCCTGCGCCTGCTCGCCCGCCGGGAGATAGTCGATCTCGCGCCCGTCGAGCTTGTAGCCGACGCAGACTTTGATCTCGTCGAAGCCGTCGAGGATGTCGAGCTTGGTCAGCGCCAGGCCGTCAATGCCGGAGGTGCGCACGGTCTGCCGCACCAGCACCGCGTCGAACCAGCCGCAGCGACGCGGCCGTCCGGTGACGACGCCGAACTCGCGGCCCTTCTCGCCGAGCGTCTTGCCGATCGCGTTGTGCATCTGGTCGGTCGGGAACGGCCCCTCGCCGACGCGCGTCGTATAGGCCTTGCAGATACCGAGCACGTAATCGATCGCGTTCGGTCCGAGGCCGGAGCCGGTCGCGGCCTGCGAAGCGACCGTGTTCGACGAGGTGACGTAAGGATAGGTGCCGTGGTCGATGTCGAGCAGCGCGCCCTGCGCACCCTCGAACAGGATGCGCTTGCCCTCGCGGCGCTTGCCGTCGAGCAGCGACCACACCGAGTCCATATAGGGCAGCACTTTCGGCGCGATCTCGGCGAGGTAGTCATACACCGTGCGCGGATCGACCTCGGTCATGCCGAAACCGCGGCGCAGCGCGTTGTGGTGCATCAGCAGGCGTTCGATCTTGGCGCCGAGCGACGGCAGGTCGGCGAGATCCATGAAACGGATGGCGCGGCGGCCGACCTTGTCCTCGTAGGCCGGGCCGATGCCGCGCTTGGTCGTGCCGATGCGGCTCTTGGAGTCGTCGGCCTCGCGGATCGCCTCGAGCTCGCGGTGCAGCGGCAGGATCAGCACCGCGTTCTCGGCGATGCGCAGCGACTCAGGGCCAATCGTGATGCCCTGCTTGGCGATGGCCGCGATCTCGTCGAGCAGCGCCTTCGGGTCGACGACGACGCCGTTGCCGATGATCGACAGCTTGCCCTCGCGCACGGCGCCGGACGGCAGAAGCGACAGCTTGTAGACGGTGTTGCCGATGACCAGGGTGTGGCCGGCATTATGGCCGCCCTGGAAGCGGACGACGATGTCGGCCTGCTCGGACAGCCAGTCGACGATCTTGCCTTTACCCTCGTCTCCCCATTGGGAGCCGACCACCACCACGTTGGCCATGAATATATCCCTGCACCGCGCCCGGACACTTCAAGCCGGGTGCCACCGGCCAGGTCCGCCCCCGGATAAAGGAAGCAGGCGTGCGAGGCAAGCGCAGAGCGCCGCCCGGGCGGACCCGGACGGCGCTGTCAACAGTTTGAAGCTGCTGCGCTTTTTCTAGAAGTGCAGCGGCTTGGCCGACTGCACCTGCGGCAGCGCGCGCACCTTGGCGAGCACGTCCTCGGGCAGTTCGCCGTCGATCTCGATCAGCGCCACCGCATTGGCGCCCGGCGCCTCGCGGCCGACGTGGAAGGTCGCGATGTTGATGCCGGCCTCGCCGAGCGTGCCGGAGAACTTGCCGATGAAGCCCGGCTTGTCGAGGTTGGTGATGTAGATCATCGACGGCCCGAACTCCGCGTCCATGCGGATGCCCTTGATGTTGACGATGCGCGGCCGGCCGTCGGCGAACACCGTGCCGGAGACGTGGCGCGTCTGCTGCTCGGTCGTCACCGTGACGGTGATCAGGCTCTCATAGTCGCCGGCCATTTCGCGCGTGACCTCCTCGACGATCATGCCGCGCTCCTTGGCGATGACCGGCGCCGAGACGACGTTGACGTCGCCAAGCATCGGCCGCAGCAGGCCGGCGAGCGCCGCCGAGGTGAGCGCGCGCGTGTTCATCTGCGCCACCGCGCCCTCATAGGCGATCTGCACCTTGCTCAAGCCCGTCTCGGTGAGCTGGCCGGCGAACGAGCCGAGCCTCTCTGCGAGCGCGACGAAGGGCTTGAGCTTCGGCGCCTCCTCGGCGCTGATCGAGGGGAAGTTGATGGCGTTCGAGATCGCGCCGGAGATCAGGTAGTCCGACATCTGCTCGGCCACCTGGAGCGCGACGTTCTCCTGCGCTTCCGAGGTCGACGCGCCGAGATGCGGCGTGCAGATCACGTTCGGATGGTTGAACAGCACGTTGGCGGTCGCCGGCTCCTCGACGAACACGTCGAAGGCGGCGCCGGCGACGTGGCCGCTATCGAG
>JBQCFB010000341.1:0-4955 GCA_051959715.1 Pseudolabrys sp. | reverse complement strand
CAAGGTGACGTCGATGGAGAAGCACAACGTCATGAAGAGCGGCGTGCTCTGGAAGGAAGTCGTGCAGCAGACGCACGACCGCGAGTTCAAGGACGTGCAGCTCGAGCACCAGCTCGCCGATTCCGGCGGCATGCAGCTCGTACGCAATCCGAAGCAGTTCGACGTTATCGTTTGCGACAACCTGTTCGGCGACATGCTGTCCGACATCGCGGCGATGTTGACCGGCTCGATCGGCACGCTGGCCTCCGCCTCGCTCGGCGAACTCGACGCCAAGACCAAGAAGCGCAAGGCGCTGTACGAGCCGGTGCACGGCTCGGCGCCCGACATCGCCGGCAAGGGCCTTGCCAATCCGATCGCGATGATCGCGTCGTTCGGCATGGCGCTGCGCTATTCGTTCGACATGGGCGCGGAAGCCGACCAGATCGACAAGGCGATCGCCGGCGCGCTGGAGAAGGGCTTCCGCACCGGCGACATCGCTTCGCCCGGCACGAAGACCGTCGGCACGAAGGAGATGGGCGACGCGATCCTGGCCGAGCTCGAGAGCCTGTCGGGCTGACTTTCGCCGCCGGCAACGACAGCCGGCCCTTGACGAATCGAAAGACCGTGACGCTAAATGTAGGCGTCACGGTCTTCTTGCTTTCTACATCTGGTGGAAAGCGGAAGCTAAGAGGGAACCCGGTGCGCCAGAAACGGCCAAGCCGGGGCTGCCCCCGCAACTGTAAGCGGCGAGTGGCTGTCAACGTTACGCGTCACTGATGCGACCGCATCGGGAAGACACGACAGCCGCAACGACCCGCGAGCCAGGAGACCTGCCGTGATCGCTGAAACGTCCTCGGGCGGGGTGTCCCGGTGGGTCGCATGGTCGGTCGTCCGCACCGCGGTCTATTCGCCATCCGTCCACTGAAGGCCCGCGCCCCAACATCACGGGGTTGCTGATGGCCTTCAACTACGACTTCGACCGCAATGGACAACTCGTGCTGCCGGCGGCCGCTGCGCCGAAACCGGCGGCGCGAAAGCCTGCCGAGCTGCGTCTCGTGCCGACCGGCCCGACGCCGGCACCGCTGCCGGCTCCGCTCGCGGCGCCGGCGGAGCCGCGCGATCTCGCGCTCGATCGCAGCCGCGACAATCTGCTCACCGCATTCGGCAAGCAGACGCTCACCGACCGCTATCTGATGCCGGGCGAAAGCTTCCAGGACATGTTCGCGCGCGTCGCCTGCGCCTTTGCCGACGACGTCGCGCACGCACAGCGCCTCTACGACGCGATGTCGCGGCTGTGGTTCATGCCGGCGACGCCGATCCTGTCGAACGGCGGCACCACGCGCGGCCTGCCGATCTCGTGCTTCCTCAATGCCGTGCCGGATTCGCTGGAAGGCATCGTCACGACCTGGAACGAGAACGTCTGGCTCGCCTCCAACGGCGGCGGCATCGGCACCTATTGGGGCAAGGTGCGCTCGATCGGCGAGCGCGTGAAAGGCGGCGAGACCTCGGGCATCATTCCCTTCATCCATGTCATGGACGGCCTGACGCTCGCGATCAGCCAGGGGTCACTGCGCCGCGGCTCGGCTGCGGTCTATCTCGATATCCATCATCCGGAGATCGAGGAATTCCTCGAAATCCGCAAAGCCACCGGAGACTTCAACCGCAAGGGCCTCAACCTGCATCACGGCATCAACGTCACTGATGCCTTCATGCAGGCGGTCAAGGACGGCGCGATGTTTCCGCTGCGCAGCCCGAAGAGCGGTGACGTCGTGCGCGAGGTCGACGCGCGCCAGCTGTGGCAGCGCATTCTCGAGACGCGGCTTCAGACCGGCGAGCCCTATCTCCTGTTCATCGACGCGGTGAACCGTGCTTTGCCCAAGCACCAGCGCGAGCTCGGCCTCAAGGTCTCGACCTCGAATCTGTGCAGCGAAATCACGCTGCCGACGGGGCGCGATCATCGCGACGAGGAGCGCACCGCAGTGTGCTGCCTGTCCTCGCTCAATGCCGAGACCTGGGAGCAATGGTGCGACGCGCCCGGCTTCATCGAGGATGTGCTGCGCTTCCTCGACAACGTGCTGACGCACTTCATCACGGTCGCACCGGACGGCATGAAGCGGGCGCGCTACGCCGCGCTGCGCGAGCGCTCGGTCGGCCTCGGCATCATGGGCTTCCATTCGTTCCTGCAATCGAAGGGCATCCCGTTCGAGAGCGCGCTGGCGAAGTCCTGGAACCTGAAGATGTTTCGCAAGATCCGCCGCGACGCCGACGTCGCGTCCGTCATGCTGGCGAAGGAGCGCGGCCCATGCCCCGACGCGCTGGAGCGCGGGGTCGCGGCGCGCTTCTCGCACAAGCTGGCGATCGCGCCGACGGCCTCGATCAGCATCATCTGCGGCGGCACCAGCGCCTGCGTCGAACCGATCCCGGCCAATATCTACACACACAAGACGCTGTCCGGCGCGATCCCCGTGCGCAACCCTCATTTGGCGCGGCTGCTGGCGTCGAAAGGCGCCGACACGCCGGAGGTTTGGCAGTCGATCGTCGAGCACGAGGGCTCGGTCGCGCATCTCGATTGCCTGAGCGAACACGAGAAGGCGATTTACCGCACGGCGTTCGAGATCGATCAGCGCTGGATCGTCGAATTCGCCGCCGACCGCGCGCCGTTCATCTGCCAGAGCCAGTCGATCAATCTCTATCTGCCGGCCGACATCGATAAATGGGACCTGCATATGCTGCACTGGACCGCATGGAAACGCGGCATCAAGAGCCTCTACTACTGCCGATCCAAGTCGATCTCGCGCGCCGCCTTCGCCGGCAAGCTCGACGAAACTGAGACGCCGGACGCCACACTCAAGACCCCGGCACGCGCCGATTACGAGGAGTGCCTGGCATGTCAGTAAGTCAGGACATCTCCGGCCTCGATCCGCGGCTCCTGATCGGCAGCGGCCGCATCGGCCTGCTCGAGCGCACCGGCACCTACGACGTCGACCGCTATGCCTGGGCCTACGAGTTCTGGAAGCGGCAGCAGCAGACGCACTGGATGGGCGAGGAGGTGCCGCTCGGCGGCGACCTCAAGGACTGGGCGTCGGACCGCATCACGCCGAATGAGCGCGGCCTGCTGACGCAGATCTTCCGCTTCTTCACGCAGTCGGACATCGAGGTCGGCGACAACTATCTCAAGCGCTACATCCCGATCTTTCAGCCGCTCGCCGTGCAAATGATGATGGCGGCCTTCACAAATATGGAGACGGTGCACATCGACGCCTATGCGCTGCTGTTGAAGACGCTCGGCATGCCGAAGGCCGAGTTCGAGGCCTTCCGCGACTATTCCGAGATGCGCGCCAAGGCCGACTACATGCACGAGTTCGGCGTCGACACGGTCGCCGACGTCGCGCGCACGCTGGCGATGTTCGGCGCCTTCACCGAGGGCATGGCGCTGTTCGCGAGCTTCGCGATGCTGCTGAACTTCCCGCGCCACAACAAGATGAACGGCATGGGCCAGATCGTGAGCTGGTCGGTGCGCGACGAGAGCCTGCACTGCGAAGGCGTGATCAAGCTCTTCCACGAGTGGAATCGCGAGACCGGCGCGGTCACGCCCGCGGTGCGCGACGACATCGTCGACGTGGCCAAGACGATGGTGGGTCTCGAGGAGCGCTTCGTCGATCTCGCCTTCTCGCTCGGCACGATCGACGGCATGACGCCGGCCGACATCCGCGCCTACGTGCACTACGTCGCCGACTGGCGGCTGACGCAGCTCAGGCTGCCGGCCGTGTTCGGCTACTTCGAGCAGGTCGAGGGCGGCTACAATCAGATCAAGCCGCACCCGCTGCCGTGGCTGGTCGAAATCCTCAATGGCGTCGAGCACGCCAATTTCTTCGAGCAGCGGGCGACCGAATATTCCAAAGGCGCGAGCCGCGGCTCATGGGACGGTGACGACGGCGTCTGGTCGCAGTTCGAGCGTCTCGCCTCGGGCTAGCTGAAACGAAAAACGCGGCCCGCGAGGGCCGCGTTCCGCATCTCGGATCGTCCGGACGGCCTAGTAGCCGAGCCAGGGATTGTTGCGCGACGGCAGCGTGAACGGGCCGGGCAGCGCCGACTGGTTGATGCCGAACGAGGTGTTGTCGAGCACGCTGCCCGCGTGCCAGGTCGGCAGCTGCGCGTAATCGTGGTCGCCGCGCTCGCCGTTGAAGGTCTCGGTGCCCGGATCGAGATAGGAGCGCTTCTGGATGATGATGCGGGTGCGCTTGCGGCCGTTCTCGTCGCGGCTGACGTACACCGTGCTGCCGCGGGTCGCGGCGACGCGGACGACCTTCTTCTTCGGCGCCGCGTCCGCCGGAGCGGCGGCGAGGCCCATAGCCCCGACAAGGGCGATGGCAATGGCGGCGGCGGTCAGGCGCATGTCTGTCCTCGGGAGAATCGTGTTGCCTCGTTCGGAACGCACTCTAGCTGGCTTCCGTTTCGGGCAACAGAGCCCGATCACAGCCAATTGTCCTTGCGTTTCAGCAAGGAAAAGGCCCCGCCGCGGACGGCGGGGCCCGATCCGATGCGCGCCGATGCCGGCGCGGAAGCCCTACTTGCCGTAGTTCTTCGCCAGGTAGGCTTTGATCGCCTTGGCGTCCTCGGCGTCGACCGGCGCGCCATAGGCGTTGATCATCTTGGTCACCTCGGCGTCCCAGCCGGCGGCGTTGAGGTAGACCGAGTTCATCGGGATGTACGCCAGCGTGTGGCAGGCCTGGCAATTGCCCTCGACCTTGTCGAGGCCGGCGCCGGGCTTGAGCTTGATGCCGGGGTCGGCGGCGCCGGCCGCGCCGGCGAGAAGGACGGCCGCGGCCGCGAGGATGATGGTGCGCATGTGCGGTGTCCCCCTCAGGCGTTCAGCGTGATGCTCTGCATCACGTTGTTGTGGTAGCCGGCGCCGTTGAACAGCAGCTTGGTCACCTGCGTCTGGCCGATCGCGTTGGTGGCGCTGACCATCAGCG